>NZ_VPBW01000030.1:0-33274 GCF_013418535.1 Acinetobacter sp. YH12137
CAAAGCACGTAGTGTTCATGGATTTCTAGGAGGGATTTACGCGTCCTTGTGTGCATATCAACTGATCCATAAAAATAAGCCAACAATTCAAATTATGAAGTCATCGGCTTAAGCAGGATTCGGGTTAATTAGAATAAAAACTGAATAAAAACCCCAGCAAAATAATCAGGATTAATATACTTGAAAAATAAATTCCAACCATTTTAATCAGATTTAAATAATCTATTGTTACAAAAAAATAATCACAAATATTTAGAATAATTATCAAACTTTTAATTAAATATTATTAATATTTTCAATAACTTATAAATATATATTTATTTAAACTATTTGGTCTATTTATTTTTTAGTTACAATCGATTAATAATATATAACAAACCACATAATAGGCTTGTTCACATGAGCTTAGTTTCTAAAAATTTAAACCAAAAAACAGTAAGAGAGATTACTGCGATTTTAATTATCAAGATCATTCTACTTCTGGTAATTAAAAATATTTGGTTTGATGCGCCTACTATTCCAAAAGATTTTGACACTCAAGTCGCCGAGCGTATCGCCGGCAATCCTTCCCAAATCAAGGAGACACGTTGATGATTTCTGAAAGCGTGGTCGATCTTTCGCGGTTCCAGTTCGCTATGACCGCGATGTATCACTTTATTTTTGTTCCACTGACCTTAGGCCTGGCATTTCTGCTTGCCATTATGGAAACCACCTATGTGATTTCCGGCAAAGAAATTTACAAGGACATGACTAAGTTTTGGGGAAAACTGTTCGGGATTAACTTTGCCTTAGGGGTAACCACAGGCTTGACCATGGAGTTCCAGTTCGGAACCAACTGGGCATATTATTCGCATTATGTGGGTGATATTTTCGGTGCACCATTGGCTATTGAAGGTTTGATGGCCTTCTTCCTTGAATCTACTTTCATTGGTTTATTCTTCTTCGGTTGGGACCGTTTATCCAAAGTACAGCATCTGGGCGTGACCTGGTTAGTTGCACTGGGATCTAACATGTCTGCACTGTGGATTCTGGTTGCCAATGGCTGGATGCAAAACCCGGTTGGTTCAGCATTCAACTATGAAACCATGCGTATGGAAATGGTGGACTTTGCAGCACTGATCTTTAACCCGGTTGCACAGGTTAAATTCGTACATACTGTTTCTGCAGGTTATGTGACTGGTGCCATCTTCGTACTGGCGATTTCAAGTTACTATATGCTGAAAAAACGTGACTTGCCATTTGCACGCCGTTCATTTGCGATTGCTGCCATTTTCGGCTTAGCGTCAACTCTTTCTGTGATCCTGCTGGGCGATGAGTCTGGTTATGAAATTGGTGATGTACAGAAAACCAAACTGGCTGCGATTGAAGCAGAATGGGAAACTGAACCAGCACCTGCAGCATTTACTTTATTTGGCTTCCCAAATAAAGAAACCATGTCTACCGATTATGCTGTGAAAATTCCTTATGTTATGGGGATTATCGCTACACGTTCTGTAGATACGCCTGTTACCGGTATTAAAGACCTGCTGGTTGAACATGAAGGTCGTATCCGAAACGGTATGGTGGCTTATGAACAACTGGAAAAACTACGTGCTGGTGATCAGTCTCCTGAGCTGAAAGCTGCATTTGCAGAAACTCAAAAAGATTTGGGCTACGGTCTGCTTCTGAAAAAATATACTGCAAATGTTGTAGATGCTTCTGACGAGCAAATTAAGGCAGCAGCAAAAGATACTATTCCACATGTACCAAGCCTGTTCTGGGCATTTCGTGCCATGGTCGCTTCTGGCTTCCTGATGCTGGTTCTATTTGTTCTTGCAACTTTTGCGGTGGCTAAACGCAATGCAGAAAACAAACCTTGGTTATTAAAATTTGCATTATTTGCACTACCACTTCCATGGATTGCGGCACAAACTGGCTGGTTTGTTGCTGAAGTAGGTCGTCAACCTTGGACTATTGGTGAGGTTCTGCCTACACATTTATCGACTTCAAGCTTAAGCACAGGCGATGTATGGGGTTCAATCATTGCATTAGCAGCGTTCTACACTGTACTGCTGATCATTGAAATGTACTTAATGATTAAATTCTCACGCCTTGGCCCAAGTTCTCTACATACTGGTAAATACCACTTCGAGAAACTTGAAGCTGCAAAAAAGGCAAATGAGGAGGCTCAAGCATGATCGAATATGAATTACTCAAAATAATCTGGTGGGTACTGGTTGGCGTCTTGCTGATTGGTTTCGCCCTGACTGATGGCTTTGATATGGGCTCCATGGCGATCATGCCATTCGTGGGTCAGAATGATGAAGAACGTCGTGCGGCAATCAATACGATTGCCCCGCATTGGGATGGTAACCAGGTCTGGTTTATTACTGCGGGTGGTGCCCTGTTTGCTGCCTGGCCAATGGTTTATGCAACTGCCTTTTCTGGTATGTACTGGGCACTTCTGCTTGTTCTGTTCGCCTTATTCCTGCGTCCAGTAGGATTCGACTATCGCTCCAAACTGGAAAATACCAAATGGCGTAATGCTTGGGATTGGGGCCTAGCAGTTGGTGGTGCTGTGCCTGCACTGGTTTTCGGTGTCGCATTCGGCAATATGTTCCTGGGTGTTCCATTTACATTAGACGAAACAGTTCGTTCGACTTATTCTGGCAGCTTCTTTGCCCTGCTCAATCCATTTGCACTGGTATGTGGTGTTGTCAGCTTATCTATGCTGTGTGCACACGGTGGTGCATGGTTGATGCTACGTACAGATGGCGATTTACGTGAACGTTCTGCCAAAGCAACCAAAATCATGGGGATTGTTTATCTGGTAGCTTTCCTGGCTGCAGGCGCTTGGCTGTACTTTGGTGGTATTCAAGGCTACACCCTGGTTACACCTTTTGATACCAATGGTGTTGCCAACCCGCTTGCCAAAGAAGTGATGACCAATGCCAATCCAGGCTGGATGAACAACTATTCGACTTATCCAATCACAATGGCTGCTCCAATTGCCGGCATTTTGGGTGGCTTGATCATTGTACTGGCAGCAGGTAAAAATAAAGCAGGCCTGAGCTTCCTGGGTTCATCCCTGGCAGTGATCGGTGCAATTTTGACTGCCGGTTTTGCCCTGTTCCCATTCCTGATGCCTTCAAGCATTAATCCGGTTGCAAGCTTAACCATGTGGGATGCGGTCTCCAGCCAAAATACCTTAACTGTGATGACTGTGGCTGCATGCATCTTCGTTCCACTGATTCTGTGCTACACCACTTGGTGTTACTACAAGATGTGGGGCGTGATTACCAAAAAACATATTCAAGAGAATTCACACAGCCTGTACTAAGGCTGTGTCTTAGGAGATAAAATTATGTGGTATTTCGCATGGATTCTCGGCATTTTGATGGCCTGTTTCGCTGGTGTACTCAGTGCACTATATATTGAAAATCATCAAGACCTGGATGAGAAATAAGAGATGACAGACGCTGCAGTTGAACAAGTAAAGATAGAAAAAAAATCTAACCCTTTTGCAATGGTGATTTCTTGCCTATTGGCTTTTCCACTCGCAGCGGTGTTGCTGGTTCATCCTGCTGCAATGCTGGATGCCAACGGGGAATATAGCCACCGCGCCATGATGTTTATCATGATCGGCATTTCAGGCGGTTTTATTCACGGGGTTGGCTTTATCCCTCAGCACTGGTTCTGGAAATGGCTATTTAGTCCGTTTCTGGCTTGGCCGTTAATGCTATGGGGTTATTACACCTGGTTTCTTAATTAGGTATTAAACAGCCAAAAACAAAGCCCTCATTTGAGGGCTTTTTGTTCTTTATTTCTTTTGTGAAACACAGCCTGTTTCATAGGTAGTTCCCAAATCCTGAAGGGATTGAGTAAACTGATTATCCAGTGTACTCACAAACCGGAATTCATCCTGCGCTGTCGCAAGATGCAGATTCTGTTCTGATAGATACTTTAACTGCTTTAAACCGGTTGCATATTCACAGGCTTTAGCAATCATAAGTGCAGGATGCTCACGTCGGTCTACCGATGAGTTCAACACGGCAAGTTTTAGCTCTAACTCATCATATTTTTGTTTGGTTTGCGCCTTAAATTCAGCCTGACTCAGTGGTTTGGCCCAAGCTGAAACAGATAAGCCCAAAATTCCAATGGCTATAATTAATTTATGCATTTTCCCCTCAACAATAAAAATTACATACGATTTATCTAAGTTATTGAATATTTATAGCATAAAGCTACTTTTAATAAATACGAGCAATAAAAAAGCCAGAACTGGTCCGGCTTTGAAAACTTACTTCATTGAATTTTCTACCGATGAGTATGAATTGACATCACAATACCCATCCCTGCCAACATGGAAATTACGGCTGTACCACCATAACTCATCAATGGCAAAGGGTCACCCGTTACAGGTAAAATCCCACTGACCATGCCTGAGTTTAAAAACACGAAGAAAAAGAAAGTCAGTCCGATCGCACCGGCATACAAACGGCCAAAGTTATGAAAGCTATTCATGCCAATAATCAGACAGCGAATAATAATGGCCGTAAACAGGCTGAATAGCAGAAACACCCCGATAAAACCAAATTCTTCGGCATAAGTCGACATGATGAAGTCGGTATGATGTTCAGGCAGATAACCTAGATGAGACTGGGTGCCTTGCGAATAGCCTTTCCCCATAACCCCACCCGAACCGATGGCAATTTTGGACTGGATAATATTCCAGCCTGCGCCCAAGGCATCTGATTCTGGATCGAATAAAGTCAAAATCCGTTTCTTTTGATATTCCTGCAACAAGAACATCCACAGTAGCGGCACTGCAACGGCCAAAGCAGCAAAGGCTCCAGCAATTAGACGCCATGACATGCCACTCAGGAACAGTACAAAAATCCCGGGAATCACCAGACCGATATTTAGATCGGGTTGTAATGCCACCAGTACAAAAGGTACGCCTAAAATCACCAAGGCGCCCACAATATCTAGAAATTTTGGCGGGAAAGGTTTACGGGCAAAGTACCAGGCCATCATCAGTGGCATGGCAAACTTCATCACCTCACTCGGCTGCATACTCCCCACACCCGGCAACGTAATCCAGCGGGTTGCCCCCAGACGCTTTTCACCAATCACAAAGACCAGCAGCAGCATAAAGATACCGAACATATAAAAATATGGACTGGCAGCCTGATAGACCTTGGGTGGTACTTGGGCACAGATAAACATTACCACAAAACCCACACCAAAACTGATCGCCTGGCGAATCACCATCCCCGAATCTTCAGAGGTGGCACTGTAAACCACCATCAGACCCAAGATCGCATTTAAAATCAGGAAACAAAGCAGCCATGGATCAAGGTGCAACTTGGTCCATCGGGAGGCATTCTGGGGATTAATACTACGACCATCGCGTGCGGACTGCCGCAAAAAACGATACTGCTGTGAAGGGATCATTGGCCCACGGGTAGAAAATTCATGATGGCAAAATTATAAGTTAAAGTGCTCCGGAATAAATCGCCATTGACCGATTTATTCCATTTTTATTGCAATATATTTAGCGCTGGACAGCCAGAATCAACTTCGCCAGTTCCAGATCATCTGGATAGGTAATTTTAATATTATCGGAACGCCCCTGTACTACTTGGACGGGTTCATCTATATGTTCCAGTGCACTGGCTTCATCGGTAATGGTAGCACCATCTGCGAGTGCCTGCTGAATCGCACGCTTCAAAGTTCCAAGTTTCGCCATTTGTGGTGTTTGCGCCTGCCATAATGTCGAACGATCTACTGTCATTTCAATACCATGATCCTTTACGACACGTTTTAAGGTATCTCGTACCGGAATGGCCAGAATCGCAGCCTGATCAGTTTGAATTGCTGTATTGACCAGATCAATCAGGGAGCTTTGACTCACACAAGGACGGGCTGCATCATGCACCAAAACCCAATCCTCTTCTGAAGCAATCTCAGATAAATATTCCAAGGCATTTAGTACAGAGTTGACGCGCTCTGCACCGCCCAAGCAAAAATGTGCTTTATCCAGATGAGAAAGTGGCAGAGTCTTGGCAACATCATCCTGTGCACCAATCGCAAGGACATAACCTGCTAATGGCAATTGATTCAGACGGGAAACCGTGTGTTCAAGAACGGTCCGTTCCTGAATCATCTGGTATTGTTTAAGTTCGGTTTTGGAAAATCGGCTACCGGAACCTGCAGCTGGTAAAATGACCCACAATTTATGGTGTTGTTGGAACATCAGCTGATTCATTGGTTCTCAGGTCTACTTTATTCGGATTAAGATAAATCGGTTTATATTGAGTACTAATAGTGCTCATTTGCACAAAGGTTTCATGCGGCTTGATCAAACCTAGATCGAGACGGGCATGCTCTTCGATGGCTTCAATACCATTCTTCAAATCATAAACTTCTGCGGCCAGAACGCGATTACGTTCTTTCAGTTCTTCATTCAATTCTACTTGTTGCTGAATTTTCTGGGTCAATGCCTGATGGTCATTATAACCACCCTCACCGAACCAGTATAAATATTGAAACCCTGCGATCAAAACGATCGCAAGGCCCAACAGTACTTTACTCATCAAGGAGTCGAATACATTTAACATTGACATGAGTCGCTTAGTTCAAACCTTTGAACTCAGCTTTACCGCGATATGCAGCTTGAGTCAATTCTTCGATACGAAGTAATTGGTTATATTTCGCTACACGGTCAGAACGGCAAAGTGAACCAGTCTTGATTTGACCCGCTGCTGTACCCACTGCAAGATCCGCAATAGTTGAATCTTCAGTTTCGCCTGAACGGTGAGAGATTACAGTAGAGTAACCATTTGCTTTCGCAAGGTAGATTGCATCTAAAGTTTCAGTCAATGTACCGATCTGGTTGTACTTGATCAGGATTGAGTTACCTACTTTCTCGTTGATACCGCGTTGAAGAATCTTAGGATTCGTAACGAACAGGTCATCACCCACCAACTGGATTTTATCGCCAAGGATAGAAGTCAGGTAAGACCAGCCTTCCCAGTCAGATTCGTCCAGACCATCTTCAATCGAGATGATAGGGTATTGATTTACCAGACCTGCAAGGTAGTCAGCAAACTGGTTGCTTGTGAACGATTTGTTGCCTTCACCAGCCAGGATATATTGACCATCTTTGTAGAATTCTGAAGATGCACAGTCAAGCGCAAGCATAATATCAGAACCAGCTTTGTAACCAGTTTGCTCGATTGCAGACAGGATCACAGTAATAGCTTCTTCGTTAGAACGAAGGTTTGGCGCAAAACCACCTTCATCACCAACTGCAGTGTTCAAACCTTGTTTCTTCAAAACTGATTTTAAAGAATGGAAGATTTCAGCACCAGCACGTAACGCTTCAGAGAATGAAGTGAAACCTACAGGCTCAATCATGAATTCCTGAATATCAACAGTGTTGTCTGCGTGAGCACCACCGTTCAGGATGTTCATCATTGGAACAGGCATAGTCAAAATCTTTTGACCACGAAGATCTGCGATATATTGGTAAAGCGGCGTTTTCTTTTCTTCAGCAGCAGCACGCGCAGCAGCAAGAGATACTGCCAAAGTTGCGTTTGCACCTAATTTTTCTTTGTTTTCAGTACCGTCTAAAGCGATCATCGTATTGTCGATGTCTCTCTGTTCGAATACTGATTTACCCACTAACGCATCACGAATCAGAGTGTTTACGTTGTTAACCGCAGTTTTAACACCTTTACCTAGGTAACGTGCTTTATCGCCATCACGAAGTTCTAAAGCTTCACGAGAACCAGTTGAAGCACCAGATGGTGCACATGCACGGCCAACTACGCCAGATGCCAGGATAACGTCTGCTTCGATGGTTGGGTTACCACGAGAGTCCAAAATTTCACGTGCACGAATGTCAACGATTTGGCTCATGAACAATTCCTCAGTTGATTAATAACAGGATGCTTAAAACTGCATCAATGGGTATCTAATTTTTCAAATCCTTTCACTAGAGTATCCAGCTCTTTTAATTGAGCCAGGAATGGTTCTAGTTGAGATAAACGCAAGGCACAAGGACCATCACATTTTGCCACATCCGGATTTGGATGAGCTTCTAGGAACAAACCTGCAAGACCTGTTGCCATACCGGCACGCGCCAGTGTAGTAATCTGCGCACGACGACCACCGGCAGAGTCAGCACGACCGCCTGGAGTTTGTAATGCATGTGTTACATCAAAGAATACTGGCACGTTCATTTCTTTCATGATGTCGAAGCCCAGCATGTCTACAACCAGATTGTTGTAACCAAAAGCAGAACCACGCTCACAAAGAATCAGCTTGTCATTCCCTGCTTCCAGACACTTATGCAAAATGTGGCGCATTTCGTGCGGAGCAAGGAACTGGGCTTTCTTGATGTTGATAATGGCATCAGTTTTTGCCATCGCTTCAACCAGGTCAGTCTGACGACTTAAGAATGCAGGTAGCTGGATAATGTCAGCAACTTCTGCCACAGGAGCAGCCTGATACGGCTCATGTACATCAGTGATAATTGGCACATTAAAATGTTTTTTAATGTCGGCTAACCACTCGATTCCTTTTTCCAGGCCAGGCCCACGGAATGAGTTCAGGCTTGAACGGTTGGCTTTGTCAAAACTTGCTTTAAAGACATATGGAATATCTAAACGTTTGCAGATATCAACATAAGTCTCTGCAATTTCAAAAGCTAAGTCTTTCGACTCAAGTACGTTCATGCCGCCGAATAGTACAAATGGCAAGTGGTTTGCCATTTGTATATCGCCTAAACGTACAATTTCTTGTGGTTTTAATTGTGACATTTAAACTTCCTAGTTGTGTCTTAAACTCGCATTATTTAGTTTTTTGGTACTGTTTTTTCGCAGCATCAATGAAACCGGCAAATAATGGATGTCCATCACGTGGCGAGCTGGTAAATTCCGGGTGGAATTGTACTGCAATAAACCAAGGATGTGCAGGAATTTCAACAGTTTCTACCAGGTGTTGCACTGGAGAATAACCAGAAATCTTCATGCCTTTTTCTTCCAGCACTGGGATATAACGGTTGTTCATCTCGTAACGGTGACGGTGACGTTCGATAATTTCATCCGAACCATACACTTCAGCAGTCTTGGTACCCGGTACCAGTTCAGACTTCTGTGCACCTAGACGCATGGTACCGCCAAGATCAGAATCTACTGAACGCTGTTGAACTTCACCGCGCTCATCTAACCATTCAGTGATCAGACCAATCAATGGAGATTTGGTTGAACGGTTGAATTCTGTTGAAGTCGCATCAGTGATACCCGCCACATTACGTGCATATTCGATCACTGCAAGCTGCATACCTAAACAGATGCCTAAGAATGGCACACCGTTTTCACGTGCAAAACGAATCGCTTTCATTTTGCCTTCAGTACCACGTTCACCAAAACCGCCTGGTACCAGAATCGCATCCGCATCTTTCAATACTTCATTGACATCTTGGCTTTCAAGTTCTTCAGCATTGACATAGTCGATCTGGACTTTCACGCGGTTTTGAATACCGGCATGTAAAAGTGCTTCGTTCACAGACTTGTAGGCATCCGGAAGTTCAACATATTTACCAACCATCGCAACACGAACAGTGTATTCAGGATTCAGTAAAGCTTCTACCACATTATCCCAGTCAGACAGGTCTGCTTCTGGAAGATTGTCATAGCCGAAACGTTCACAGATTAAATCGTCAACATTTTGTTCATAGAAAGTACGTGGAATCTGGTAGATCGTACGTGCATCTTTACACACGACTACTGCACGCGCTTCTACGTTAGTGAACAAGGCAATTTTACGCGTCGTATCTGCATCAACATCATGTTCAGTACGGCAGATCAAAATGTCTGGTTGAATACCAATAGACAGAAGTTCTTTAACAGAGTGCTGTGTTGGTTTGGTTTTTAATTCTGCTGCAGACTTAATGTATGGGAGTAACGTTAAGTGCATCAGCATCGTACGTTTATGACCAAGTTCAACCATTAACTGACGTACAGATTCCATGAATGGGAGAGATTCAATGTCACCTACAGTACCGCCGATCTCAACGATCGCAACGTCATAACCTTCGCCAGCGCGAAGTACACGTTCTTTGATGTTGTCAGTAATGTGTGGAATAACTTGTACAGTACCACCTAGGTAGTCACCACGGCGTTCTTTATTCAGAACATCCTGGTAAACACGGCCTGATGTAAAGTTATTCAGTTTGGTCATTTTCGCACGACGCAAGAAACGTTCGTAGTAACCCAAGTCTAAGTCTGTTTCAGCACCGTCTTCTGTAACAAAAACTTCACCGTGCTGGAATGGGCTCATAGTCCCTGGATCGACATTAATGTATGGATCCATTTTTACCATGGTCACTTTTAAACCACGGGCTTCTAAAAGTGCAGCAACAGAAGCAGCTGAAATACCTTTACCTAGTGATGAAACAACACCACCAGTCACGAAAATAAAATGGGTCATTGGGTTTCTCGTACAATCGAGCCTAAATCGGCCTGCAATGTTGCGCAATTTTACTTTACCTTGTACCAATAAAGCAAAGTCAATCCGCATCAAATCAAAGAACAATAAACAATTGACTATTCTAACAGCAATTCCTGAAAAAAATTACAGTAAGTTCATATGATTTATATATTGCATTTTGCTGCTATAATAGGAACATTCACACCCTACACTATTCTGTTTGATGCAATGATGATGAAGAAACTTTTAATCTGTACCCTGATCCTGACTGGCCTTACACTGACTGGTTGTGTAAAAAAAGAAGCTCCAAAAGAAGAAGAACAAACCGAAGTTACTCCAGCATCTGAAGTGGTTGCTCCGGAACCTGTACAACTTGAGCCTGTTGAACCATTAGAATCAACACCAGTTGAACCGGTTGAAGAAGCACCAGCAGCACCGGCTGTTGAAATCCAGCGCGAACAAACTGCGAATACTACGACTGAAATTCGCCGTGAAGTTAAAAAGCCGGAACCTGCTCAATCAGAGCCTGCGCCTGCAGCTGAAACAAATTCAAGCACTGAGCAGCCTGCAAAACCTGCAGCAACACCAGCCGCCCCTAAAAACAACTCATCTTCTGCAAATAAGTCTGAAGATGATGCAGTTGCAGATGCAATTGCTGCTGCTATGCCAGCACTTGAAAACTAATATAATCCTTCATCAAAAAAACCCAGCTTATGCTGGGTTTTTTATGGTTTAAAAATCTCTTTCAAGCTGCCGTTGGAGTATCGGAAAGTTGCAGTAAATAATCTGCCATCAGACGAGTGGCCCATGATTCTGTCTGCATTAAGCCCTGATAAAAGCCACAATGGCTACCTTTTTTAGTGGTGACGACCACAATATTTGGCATGGCTCGAATGACATCCTTATACGGTTCCAGATTCTGGATATGACAGACCGGGTCATCTTCCGAATTCAAAATCATCAATGGAATTTTGACATTTTCAAATACATAAATTGGATTGGTGGCCTTGGTATAACTTTCATAATCTGAAAAGCCTGCCAGCTCATAGTAGCGCTGTTCAAATTCAGACAAGTCTTTCACCTCAAGCAATTGCTTCCATGAAGGATAAATCTGCCAGGTTTCCTGATAAGGATGGATAAAACGTTTGATCAGTTTTTTAGCCATGACTTTGCTATAAAACGGATGTACATAGGCAAAACCGGTTTCAGTGTTATAGCCTGGGCATAAAGCAAAGGCTGCTTTGAGTGGGGTTTGCTCGCCCTCTTCACCCAAGTAGCGAACCAACAGTCCTGTCCCCGCAGAGGAACCCACACCATAGAGATCGGATTGAGGAAACTTGTCCTGAATATAGAGCAACTGTTCACGCAGATCTTGGGTTGAACCAAACAAGTTCATTTTTGGCACAGGCATTGGCAGGTCAGCATGACCACGGCGCAAACACAGAGCAACACGCCAGCCTGTATATTTATGTAGGTCACGCACCAGCTCCCGCATGGATTCCGGAGAGCCGGTAATGGTATGCAATAGCACAATGGTAGGTGTACTTGGCGGTAAATCTAAACCATACCAGGCAATGCCAGTAATGCCGCCATCGGACATATTCAGCTGCTCAAGCACATCATATTGCAGCTTAATCGTGCGTTTTTTTATCAAGTCCAGATATAGAATGTGCGCATGCGCATTCGATAACCACGGTGTTGGACGATATTTCTGTTTTAAAAGTGGTAAACGTTCAATCACACCAGAAAATAAACCATTCGGATTATAATAAAGTGTTGGAAGATCGGCTCCGCTAAAGCGGTCCAGATATTCACTTGAAAGTTGACTCATTTTTTTAAGCCACATTTTCATCTGTATTCCCCTCTAGTTTTCTATCAGTGATGTACAAACTTCATGCCGACTTGAATCAATTTTAGGAAATTAAGTATTAGCCTGATAAGCCTGAATCCGCTGGCCCATTTCTATAGCTAAGGCTTCAAGTCCAGATTTTGGTCGTATCATTACTTCAAAATCAATGATCTGACCTTCATCATTGAACTGAATCATGTCGATTCCCTTAAGTTTCTTATCGCCGACATTGGCGGAGAACTCAAGTACAACATTGTTACCATCTTCACTAAGAAATTCGCGGTGATAAGTAAAGTTTTCAAAGACCTGAACCACATTGGTCAAGATAAAAAATACAACCTGTTTCCCGGGATAAGGCTGAAAAGCCACGGGTGAGCGGAATACGACATCGTCCGCGAGGAGTTCATTCAATATGGACATGTCACGTGTTTCCAACATTTCATGCCAACGCATAATTGCAGTTTGGGTTGTTTGTAGTGTCATTATTATTTCCTTTTTGTTGTAAAGTCCCTCTTTGCAAATAGGGGGATTTAGGGGGATTCTGGTGTTTCAGAATAGAATCCTCTCCCTAACCCTCTCCTTTAACAAAGGAGAGGGAATGTTGCGAATCAACTTTCTTTCATGACAATTTCGCATGAAAGCAAAAACTGTCATCTTTTAAGTTTTATCAATTAAATCACCGCAGCCAATTCAGCACCCTGACGGATTGCACGTTTAGCATCCAGCTCACCTGCTTCTTTCGCACCACCAATGAGATGCACGTTTTTACCGGCAGCTTTTAGTTCATCAAACATGGCAGTATAAGATTCCTGACCAGCACAGATAATGACATTATCTACGTCTAACACTGCAGGTTGATCATTTACCATCACATGCAGACCTTGATCATCAATTTTTTCATAGCTTGCACCAGCAATCATTTTGACATTACGATGCTTTAAGCCAGCACGGTGAATCCAGCCTGTGGTTTTACCCAGACTTGAACCGACAGAAGCTGCTTTACGCTGCAATAAATAAATTTCACGTTCAGGCTGTTCTACATTGGCGGTCTTGAGTCCACCGACATTTTCATAGTTAGTATCGATTCCCCATTCATCATAGAATTTTTCCGGATTGACGCTACCACTTTCGGTCCCATGACTGAGCATCTCAGCCGTATCAAAGCCAATACCCCCTGCACCAATAATCGCTACACGCTGGCCGACTGGTTTACGCTCTCTTAGTACCTCCAGATAAGACAACACTTTAGGATGATCAATTCCAGGAATATCGAGCTGACGCGGTGTCACCCCAGTGGCAACCACAATGTCATCAAATTCGGCTGAAATCAGCTGATCAAAGGTCGCGGTGCAATTTAATTTCAATTGAATACGTGGTTGCAACTCAATCTGACGTTTGAAATAACGTAAGGTTTCATAAAACTCTTCCTTACCTGGAATGGTCTTCGCAATATTAAATTGCCCACCAATCTGCGCTGAAGCTTCGAATACAGTGACATGATGACCACGACCTGCTGCATAGATGGCAAAGCTTAAACCCGCTGGTCCTGCACCAATCACTGCAATATTTTTCGCTACATTGGTTTCTTTAAAGATCAGTTCAGTTTCATAACACGCGCGTGGATTCACCAGACAGGTAGCAATTTTCATCGAGAAAATATGATCCAGACAGGCCTGATTACAACCGATACAGGTATTAATTTCATCACTACGGCCCTGTTCTGCTTTTAAGACAAACTCAGAGTCTGCCAGCATTGGACGTGCCATTGACACCATATCGGCATCGCCTGTAGCCAGGACATATTCTGCCATTTCCGGCGTATTAATACGGTTAGAGGTAATAAGAGGAATACTCACCTGACCTTTTAGCTTGCGCGTAACCCAAGTAAAGGCCGCACGTGGCACTTTGGTAGCAATGGTCGGAATACGCGCTTCATGCCAGCCAATACCGGTATTAATAATCGTCGCGCCCGCTTTCTCAATGGCTTTGGCCAGTTGGATTACTTCTTCTAGAGTTGAACCGCCTTCAACCAGATCCAGCATGGAAAGACGATAGATAATAATAAAATTCTCACCGACCATTTCACGGGTACGGCGTACAATTTCAATCGGGAAACGGATACGGTTTTCATAACTACCACCCCATTCATCATCACGATGATTGGTACGCGCTGCGATGAACTCATTGATCAGGTAACCTTCTGAACCCATGATTTCGACACCGTCATAACCGGCGTATTGAGCCAGTCTGGCACAGTTGGCAAAGTCATCAATGGTTTGCTGCACTTCAGCAGAGCTTAAAGCATGCGGTTTGACTGGATTAATCGGTGCCTGAATTGGAGACGGCGCGACATTTTCCGCCTGATAAGAGTAACGGCCGGTATGCAGGATCTGCATGGCAATTTTCCCGCCAGCCTCATGCACGGCTTGAGTAATGATTTTATGCTTTTCAGCTTCTTCAATCGTGTCGAGCTTGGAACCGCCCTGAAAAGTGACGCCATGATCATTCGGTGAGATACCACCTGTCACAATTAATGCTACGCCACCCTTGGCGCGTTCTGCATAAAAGGCAGCCATCCGATTATAACCACCTGGTGCTTCTTCTAAGCCCACATGCATAGAGCCCATCAAGACACGGTTTTTAAGCGTGGTAAAACCTAGGTCCAGTGGGGCAAGTAAATTCGGATATTTAGACATTTCAACTCCCTAGCGTGCAGATGTGCTGGCTATTTTTATTCAGGCTGACTGATTTATTTCCATCAAGCATCAGCCTTATGCAACTTGTTGCACTAATTTATAGTGCAGAATTGATTTTTATGCAACATGTTGCATAATAATCCCGAGTCACTTTTTTGAGACGTTTATGTCTTTATCACATGTTTTACTCACCAGCCTGATTGAGAAACCGAGCACCGGCATTGAACTGGCACGCCGTTTTGACCGCTCCATGGGCTTCTTCTGGAATGCCACCCATCAGCAGATCTATCGTGAACTAAATGCCATGCTGCAAAAAGGCTGGATTTCGACCATAGAAGAGGAAGATTCTCATAGCCGTAAAAAAACCTATCAGGTAGAACGACTCGGCCGGGAAGAACTGGCTAACTGGATGCTGGAGCATAGCTCTCCTGCACAGCTTCGTGAAGAATTGATGGTTCGTCTGCGTGCAGAAGCCCAACTTGGCGGCAACAGCACCTTACCTGAACTGGAACGACATCTAGAAATACATAAAGAAAAGCTTAAAACCTATCAGCATATTTTCGCCAAAGACTTTGCTCAAGCTGACGAAAATGACCGAACCCTGTATATTCATAAAATGATTCTGCAACTGGGTATTGATCAGGAACTGGGCTGGATTGCCTGGCTGGAACAGGTCATTCCCAGACTTAAACAATTCGATGTAGAAAAATTATAAATACGGAGATATGCATGCCCTTCTATACCATGCCAGATGGCGAACAGTTATTTGTACGTGAATACGGTCAGGGTCAACCGGTACTGGTCCTATCCGGTCTGGGCATGTTGAGCTGGCAATGGGCAGCTTTTCTCTATCCACATCAGAAAAACTTCCGCTTTATTATTCCTGAATGGCGCGGTTTTGGGGCGTCTAGTCACTGCAAAATCCCGCAAGACCTGGATGCGATTTCCAGTCACTGGCTTGATGTTCAGTCGGTGATCCAGCAGCTCAATTTAGATCAATTCATTGTAATTGCTTACTCTATGGGCGCGACAACCACCATGCATGGCCTGTGCTATGGGAACTTTGCCAAACACATAGCAGCTTATTTGCATATTGACCAAACACCGAAGATTCCGGTCGATAATGCCTGGGCATTTGGACTTTTTGGTCCACGCCATCAGGAATTTATTGAAATTTTGCAGCAGCTTTCAACATTACTTGCAGAACATCAGCATATTGAACTCATTCGGGATCTGGATAATTCAGTACGACAGCAAATTGCAGCATTATGGCTGCGCTTTATCCAGCTACAAAATGATCGTCCAGCCAGTTTGAAAGTATTTAAGTTCATCCTGAACCAACCTCGTCTGCAAAGCCTGCTCCTTCCTTCTAGCCGGGTGGATTATATGGCGTGGTACATCAATAATTATTTATATCATCAGGAAGATTATCGTGAAGCTCTGACGAAGCTTACTTGTCCAGTAACTTTCTTTAGCGGTGTGCAGTCAAAACTTTATCCTGTGGAAGGTCAGCGCCTAATTGCCCAAAGCCTGCCTCAGGCTAAACAGGTACTTTTTACAAAATCTGGCCATACCCCCTTACTGACCGAACCACTCAAATTTGCCAAGGAGCTCGGTATCTTTCTGAAAGACAATTTACAGTCGAGTTCATCAGCGGCCTAAAGATTCAGGAGAAGAAATCATGAAAAAACTGGTGGTGTTTTCAGGTGCTGGCATGAGTGCGGAAAGTGGGATTAACACCTTTCGTGACAGTGATGGGCTTTGGGAACAGTATCGTATAGAAGAAGTGGCCACACCGGAAGCTTGGGCTAAAAATCCGGAACTGGTGCAACGCTTTTATAATGCCCGACGTAAAAATATTCTGGAAGCACAGCCAAATGCAGCTCATCAACTCATTGCCGAACTTGAAGATGATTTTGATGTACATGTGATTACCCAGAATATTGATGATCTGCATGAACGTGCGGGAAGCTCCAAGGTCATTCACCTGCATGGTAATATCCGCCTAGCCAAAACCTCAGGCCCGAATTGTCAGTACACCACCGAGTTTTATCCGATTGAAGGGACTGAATTAGATTTAACTAAACACTTCTGTAAGGATGGCTATCCACTACGTCCACATGTAGTCTGGTTTGGCGAAGCAGTTCCTGCTTATGAAGAAGCACAAGATTGTGTACAGAATGCTGATATTTTTGTGGTCATTGGAACCAGTTTGCAAGTATATCCTGTTGCTGGTTTAATCCATGAGATTCCAGCTCACTCCACAGCTTACTATATTGATCCCAAAGCAGATCAACAGCATTTACCAGTTCAGTTTCACAAGATTTCCCAAACGGCCACAGAAGGCATGAAGACCTTACTTAAATTACTTGAGTCCGAGATCTAGTCATCATTCAAAATTCGTATTCTATAGTTGACAGTATGCAACAATCATTTTTTAATCAGCCTATTGTTGCAGGAATGGAATTAAACGATGCTGACTGATCTGGATGATTTTTACTGTTTTGCGCAGGTCGTTGAACATGGCGGCTTTAGTGCAGCCGAACGTGCCACCGATATTCCCAAATCCAAGCTCAGCCGCCGTGTTTATAATCTGGAAGAACGCCTTGGTGTCCGCCTGATTCAGCGTAGTTCTCGCCATTTTGCAGTCACTGATATTGGCATGAATATCTATCGACATGCACAAGTGATGCTCAGTGCAGCACAGGCCGCCCATGATCTGGTGGATCATCTCAGTACTGAACCGCGTGGTACCATTAAAATCAGCCTGCCCGTCTCCATTGCCCAGAATGAAATGGCAAAAATCCTGCCGGATTTCCTGAAAAAATATCCTGAAATTAAAGTCCAGATGATGATCACCAATCGACGTGTGGACATTATTAATGAAGGTTTTGATCTGGCCTTACGGGTACGGACCAGCCTGGATGATGATCCGAATCTGGTAATTCGTCAGTTTGAAAAAATTGAACAGCATCTGTTTGCCAGTCAGGGCTATTTAAATGAATTTGGCGATCTTAAAACACCTGAACAGCTCTCTGAACATAAAATTTTAAGCATGGCTGAGGAACATACTGAACAGTTCCTGATATTGCAGAATGAGCAGCAGCAACAGAAGAAAATCCGGATCAACCCGACCGTAATGGGATCAGACCTGAATATGCTGGCACAACTGGCAGCTTCAGGCTGTGGTATTACCTTATTGCCCGATAATGTCGTGCAGCAATATATAGAACGGGGCGAACTGGTTCGGGTACTTTCAGACTGGAAAACGGCACATGGAATTTTCCATCTGGTTTATCCTTCCCGTCGTGGTCTGTTACCAGCTGTAAGAGTATTTATTGATTATCTGGTTGAGCATCTGCATCTTGTATAAATAGACATATTTCCGGCAAAAAAAATAGCTCATTCTTGGGGAAAAATGAGCTAATAAAAACGATTCACTACAGCATGAAGTGAACGAAAGGAAACTACTACCGCCAAGCCAAATCTAATACACAGCAATCAGACATCTAACAAAGCAAATATCAACTAACTATAAATAGATTAAGAGAATTTGGCTGGTTAAACCACTTCTTCATGTAGTATTTTGTAGGCTTTTGTCATTAATAACACGTATGCTGTAATTTATGTAAGCTACTGTATTTCAATGCATAACATGAAAAATAATTTAAATTTCCGGATACTCGCCAGTGCCTTCTGGCCATGGTGATAACAGCTCAAAACCTGTGTCGGTTACAACTACCATGTGTTCCCATTGAGCTGACCAGGATTTATCTGCAGTCACGACTGTCCAGCCGTCCTTCAGCTCTTTAACACGTGCTTTACCCATGTTGACCATAGGTTCAATGGTAAAGACCATACCGGGTACCAGTTTGATGCCCTGACCTGGTTGTCCGTAATGCAGAATGTTTGGCTGTTCGTGATAAATTTTACCAATCCCATGACCACAATATTCACGCACAATGGTGTAGCCTTCACGCTGTGCAACAGACTGGATTGCATAACCAATATCGCCTAGGGTTGCGCCCGGTTTAACGGCATGAATCCCGGCAACCATAGCTTCATAAGTGGTTTCGACCAGACGTTTGGCTTCAGGAGTTGGTGTACCGACATAATACATTCGACTGGTATCGCCAAAATAACCGTCTTTAATGATCGCAACGTCAATATTAATAATATCGCCATCTTGCAAGACCGTATTCGGAGATGGAATACCATGACAAACCACTTCATTCGGTGAAATACAGGTGGTTTTGGTATAACCATAATAGCCAATATTAGCTGGCGTCACTTTTAGTGTATTGACGATAAAATCATGACAGATGTCATCCAGATATTCAGTCGTGACACCCGGCTTGACATGCTCCCCGATCATTTCCAAAACCTGTGCAGCCAAACGCCCAGATATCCGTAATTTTTCGATATCTTGTTCGGTTTTCAGAGTAATCGCTGGAGCTCGCATGGATCTATCCTCAAGGTGAATCAGGAAATTATAGTCCTTTTTCAGACAAGATGCGCATTTGTTCGCTCTGCATGACAATTCTTAAAACTTGCTCTAGAGAATCTCAATGCTGCTTATTTATACAAACAATAAGCTTAAAATGATGAAATGGAGCCTAAATGATTTATTTATTTAAAAATAAATTATATTTTTTTCAACTGAATATCAAAGATATATTTCTACCAAGCTTTTAAAGTTCATATTATCCGATCATCAAGATCAGTAAAATCAAGGCTTTCAGCATTAAATTAAACTCCAAAAATCATGACATATACACTAAAATCGCTTTCTTTTAGTTATTTGTTCTCCCTCTATGACAAGTCTCCGTACAAGAGATATTGTGGCCTTAGGTTTTATGACCTTTGCACTGTTTATTGGTGCAGGCAACATTATCTTTCCACCGATTGTGGCTCAACAAGCCGGTGAGCATGTATGGTTAGCTGCCCTAGGTTTCCTGATTACGGCAGTTGGCCTACCTGTCATCACCATCGTGGCATTGTCACGTGTTGAAGGTTCCATCCAGATCTTAAGTTCTCCTTTAGGTAAAGCTGCCAGTCTTTTACTGACTGTCGTGTGTTATCTGACGGTTGGACCTTTATTTGCGACACCACGTACTGCAACCGTTTCTTATGAAATCGGCTTCTCTTCATACTTTGGCAATGCACCTAGCAATCTGCTGATCTATAGTGTGATCTATTTTGCTGTAGTGACTCTGGTTTCCCTTTATCCAAATAAGATTTTGGATACGGTTGGTTACTTCCTGTCTCCGGTAAAAATTATCGCATTGATCATTTTAGGCGGTGCTGCAGTGTTGATTCCTGCCGGCAAACCACCTGCTGCAGTGGGTAACTATGTTACAAGTCCGGTCACTGAAGGCATCGTTAATGGTTATCTGACCATGGATACCTTAGGTGCATTGGTCTTTGGTATTGTGATTGTGCGTGCGATTACTTCTCGTGGCGTAACGGATCGCAAGCTGATTACCAAATATGCAGTCAATGCAGCGATTATTTCAGGGATTGGTCTAACTCTGGTTTATCTCAGCCTGTTTAAACTAGGCCTAGGTAGTCACGATGTTGCCCCTAATGCTGCCAATGGTGCGATTATTCTGCATGCCTATGTACAACATGCTTTTGGTGATATGGGTGCTTATTTCCTTGCTACTATGATTTTTGTTGCCTGCATGGTAACTGCGATTGGCCTGACCTGTGCATGTGCTGAATATTTCTCGTCTATTACCAAACTGCCCTATAAAGCCTTTGTCTTTATACTGGTCGGCTTCTCGCTGGTGATTTCTAATCTTGGTTTGACCAAACTGATTGCCGTTTCTGTGCCTGTATTGAGCGCGATTTATCCGCCTGCGATTGCAGTGATCCTGCTAAGCTTCTGCGGTCATTTCTTTAGAAAACCTGCTCAAGTTGTTGCACCGACCACACTGGTTGCATTTATTTTCGGTGTTTTTGATGGGCTTAAAGTTGCTGGCCTTGAATTACCTGAATTGCTACAGAACTTACCGCTTTCTGAACAAAATATGGCATGGCTGATTCCATCTCTTATTGTTCTTGTCATTGCCGCTGTGATTGACCGCATCAGAAATTAATCTTTCTAAGAGGTCATAAAAATCGTATTTTTACCCAAAATCCGGTTTTAGCGTGATCAATAACTGTCAGGTTTTACCCAAACCGGCATTTATTGTTTACCTCCTCTAATCATGATCACAGCCAGATTGTATTTTAGAAAGCTTTATAGACTTTTATCAATTATTTTAATTAGCTTCTTTCTTACTTCCATTTTCATTCTTTAGCAGAAGATCAATACAACTCTCTATTTTACTGTTTTTTAAACATATTGTTTCCTGATTAAACCAACTCACCTTCATCATCCTACATAGACTTACATTCTCTGGATTATCTCTACAAATTTTTGGCGTAGAATTTGCTTTTCTCTATGGTAGCAATGATTGGTCACTTGCACACTTCAGTCGAACTGCCCTCGCTGAAATGTTTAAGATGATAATTCGGATGCAATCATTGATTAGTACAGTAATACGACTAAAGGAGGCCATTTTTAACTGTTAAAGTTCACTTAAATAGTTGCAAAGGTTGAAATTAAGAAGTACAACTGTATATTCAATTCAGACTAAATCAATAAGATTTACTCTTCAATAATACAAATAAACGGGAGGGATGGAGATGTTATCAGTACATTTCAAAAAGCAAGTCTTCATTGACGCTCTTAAGGCAAATACCAATCTGGTGACTTTCTTGAGCACCACGGTTGCGCTTATGCTGACCTTGATTGTGCATTGTTTAATTCAAGGCAATTTAAAATTTGAGTACGTCGGTTATGCCTTGATTGTGTCGGCAGCCTTTTTCTTATGGGCTGTGATTGACCAGAAATACCGATAATTTATTAATAAATTTATACCCCAGTGGATGATCTGGCCAGTCATCCATCTGGCAGAAAAGAATTGAGCAATAGGCTCAAAAAATAAAATCAACCCTTAAAAATTAGAATAATCCGATCGCCGCCCCATAAAGAAGCACACTTGTCCCTCCCAATTCCGCAATAATCAAACTGACCATTGCCAAAGTCATAAGCACGCCCGGCAACTGAAATTTACCTAGTTGATGCGGTCGCTTAAACTGATTAGTGGTGTCTTTCAAAAACCCATGCAAGATATAAGCGCCAATCGAGAAACTGAAAAAGAGAACATTGATCAATACACAGATCAAATTAGTCTGCGAAGATAGTGCTGAATAATAAGCCAATACTGCCAGAATCAATGTCGCAGGGGCATAAAGCAGACTGCTGCGATGCGCAATATCCACATAATAATGCGCCCGTGAATTGACAGACTGGCGGATTTGCCAATATTTCCATACCCCGGTTAACATCCCCATCCATAAGAATATTCCACTAAAAATAATCGCGATCTTTACTGCCAGATCAAGTTCGATTCCCTGCATATTTTCATTCCGTTTTTATCATCGTACTGACTTTTTAGTCATTGTTTTAACAAGTTTCTTTGAAGAAGTCAGGTAAATTTAAGCATTCATTCTGATTCAAAAATATAGTGTAGCCCATGTCTGAATTCGAAACATTGACTCTAAAGTGCCAGGATGGCTATCAATTAAGTGCACGTTTTTATCCAGTCACTGAGACTGAAAGTAAGAAATCTCCCATATTAATCTGTCCTGCGACTGGCATTACCAAACAGTTTTATCATATTTTTAGCTGCTGGTTGCAAACTCAGGGTTATGCCGTAATGGTATTTGATTTTCGAGGTATTGGGGAATCTTTAAAAGGTTCGGTTAAGCAGTCTAAAGCCAGTATTGTGCAATGGGGACAACTGGACATTCCGGCTGCGATAGATGCGCTATTAGCTAAAACTCAGGCAGCAAAGGTCATCTTACTTGGTCATAGTGCTGGTGGACAGCTGCTGGGTATTGTCCCAAACTATGTCAAAGTGGAAAAAGTCGTGGCAATTGCCGGATCGACGGGTCATATTAAAGGTTTAAGGGGCCGCACCAAATTACTAGCGCCAGTGATGTTCAATATCATTTTCCCATTGGCACGTATCACTAAAGGCTATGGCCCAACCCAAGCGATTGGTATGGGTGAAAACCTGCCAAAAGATGTGGCACGTGAATGGGCAGAATTTTGTAGTAAACCAGGTTATATAATTAATGCGATTGGTAAAAAGATCGCACCAGCACATGACTATCATGCTCAGATCACCTGCCCGATCACATCAATCTGGGCGTCGGATGATGAAATCGCCACTCAAGCGAATGTCAAAGACTTGCTGCGCTTATATCCAAAAGCAGCCACAGAAATGATTGAGCTAAAGCCCCAAGAATATGGTCATAAAGGGATTGGCCATATGCTGATGTTCAAGAATTCACATCAAAACTTATGGCCAGTCATTGAGCAACAGTTATCTGCCTAAAGATGATTTAAATGGCTATTGATAGGTTAATGTGCTTTAATACGCTCAGTATGAGATGAGCCTCTTACAGTATGTGCCTCAGATGTGCATACGACTAGCCCCTAACCATGGGGCTTTTTCATGTCTATATGATTTTAAAGTTGTATTAAAATTTAACCGAAAAATGCAATGATGCTCTGAATCACCACAGCATTCACAATATCAATAAAAAATGCACCACACAGCGGTACGATCAAAAATGCTTTATGTGATGGACCATAACTATTGGTGACCGCCTGAATATTGGCAATCGCAGTCGGTGTTGCTCCCATACCAAAACCACAATGTCCTGCTACCAATACAGCGGCATCGTAATTTTTTCCCATGATTCTAAAGGTCACAATTGCGGTAAATAAAATCAGTACCGCTGTCTGCGCAAACAAAATGGTAATGAGCGGGCCTGCCAAATCGGCCAGTAACCAAAGTTGCAGTGACAGTAAAGCCATAGATAAATACAGAGACAATGACGCATTTCCGAATACATCAATAGCACGGTCGAAGATATCGACTTTTAGGACATGTTCCAGGAAGTTACGTACAATCACCCCTGTCCCTAAGGCCCAGACAAAGGTCGGCAGTTCAAACCATCTTCCCTGACTGATCTCTGTCATCTCATTCGCAACAAAAATACATAGCGCAAACATCCCCAAAGTCGACACTGCATTACTGGCTGTAATCAACCGGGTTTTCTTTGGATATTCGAAGGGTGCGGTGTTGATGCTAGTATCGAGTTGTTGCTCATTGGTCTCTTGCGCTACTGTCTCTGCCAATTGATTGCGTTTAATCAAGAATTTGGCAACCGGACCGCCCACAAGTCCACCAATAATCAAACCAAAAGTAGCGCTTGCCATTCCGAGGACAATTGCCCCCTGGATTCCATATTGAGTTTCCAGAACTTCACCCCAAGCACCGGCAGTACCATGACCCCCTGTTAAGGTAACAGAACCAACAATCAGACCAATCAATGGATCAAGCCCAAGTGCTGTAGCTAAGCTCATACCCACCGCATTTTGTACAACTACAAATAGAATGACACAGACCAGAAAGATCAGCAGTGATTTCCCGCCTTCTTTGAGCTTGGTAAAGTCTGCACTTAAACCAACAGAGGTAAAGAACATCAGCATCAAAATAGTTTGGATTTCTGAGTCAAATGTGGCACTGATATTAAAAAATTTATAGAGAATAAAAGCTGTAATCGCTGCGATCAGACCGCCGATTACGGGTTCGGGTAAGTTATAATTTCTAAAGAAGCCAATTTTACTAACCAGATACCGCCCAATGAAAAGAAAAAAAACTGCAATTACCAAGGTGCCAAAGGCATCGATTTCATAATTCATAATATTCCCTATTGGCTTTATTTTCATACAGTTTTAGGAAAATAGTATGAAAAATCAATTTTAGAAATGTTATGCAAGTTATTGTTTCTAGTAATTGTTTGATTTACAGCCTGAATAGAGACAATTAATGTGGTGGAATATCATAAACCCAGTTGCGTGCTTGCTGGTCAGTCGTAGTTTCACAAACATAATAATCATGATCCCAAGCATCTTGATGGAAGATTTCCTTTTTATGGTAAGTCACCTGTTTACCATTTTCGACGCAGACAAAGCTATCGCCTTGGTCTTTAACCTGAGTTCCATTGAGGAAACCACCAATGCAGAGGAATCGAGATTGTTTGGGCTTTTATGACAACTTTCAATAATTTTTAATATTTGAATTGCATGATATATTTAGTAAATGTGCAATTTGTAGAAGTTTTTAAATATATGCTTATCTGAAAAATGATATTGCTTTACATCCTTCATAAAACCACATTAGTACTACTAGCATATTATTAAATGTATCTTGATAAAACGCATATTGGAAAATCTCAGGATTATCTCCTTTTCTTTTAATATTCTTAAATTTATTAAAATAGTAATCCTCCATTTGACCTTGTTGTTCTATCCAATTCTTATCAGGGATTGGTGAAAATAAAGGAGTTGAGTGTACTGAACCCTTATACCTCTTTCCAAATTCATAATAATAAAGTCCTAGAGCACAACATCTTAAAACTTCTTTCAATCTATCTCTATCTACAGTTAATTCCAAAGCTTCAAAAATATCTTCTGACTCTGAATCTTTTATTTTTACTGCTCTAGCTGTCGATATTAATTTTTCTTTTAGTTTAGATATTCGATCCTTTCTACTCCAAGAACGCATTACCTTACTTTCAAAATTTAAAAGTCCATATTTACCTGTTTGAATTGTCATTGATAAAACATTCAACAGATATTCATCATCACCTGACTTCTTACAATTATGATTCACACATGAAGGTACTTTGATCAGTCCTTTTCTTAAATCTAAACTAATATCTTTTAAGTCTTTTTTTTCTGGAAATAAGCATTTTGGTGGCACGTGTTCTTTTGTTGTCGCCAAATTATCACACATATAGCAAGATTGATTATTCATATAAAAAAGCGTTCATAAGTCAGCCCTAATCATACTTCTTATTTAAATTATCTTTCAATTAAACAGTTAATTCTAAATCAATTTTTAGAGAAACTTTTTTCTGTATATCTTCTACAATCGCATTTGGTGCCACAGTAAACAATAACATTTCTAACAAATAAGGCTTACCACCTTGTTCATAGATTTCTTTAGAAAGCATTTTTATCAACTCACAATATTCATTATAAGCATTTTTATGACTACGGTATTTAGGGCTCTTTCCTGTCAGACGAAATATTGTTTGCATATCATATTTCATCAACTCACTATTTCGACTTTGTGGCTGACTAAACAGCTCCCACTCAGATGCATAATTAAATAGTAGCCAATTGAGTGAATAAATCACTCTTGAATCATAAATAACGTATTCACTGGGTTGAATGAAAGAAGCAACTTTAGAAAAAGATGAAATACGATCAAAAGATACTTTAGTAAGCGATTTTTCCTCAAGATCCTTTAAAAATTTCAAAATTTTGGCATCGTTCAGTTCATTACGTTTGAAAGAAGAAATCCCGCCCCACTCTTGAATTATCCAATAATAACCAGGTAAACAGTCACCTTTATTCAAGGCTTTATTGAAATGTTCTTTGAGATAAACATTTCTATCGAAGTTTGAGGATAAATAATCTGGAATTTGTATCGGGCAATTTTTGGGAATATCCCAATGATAATTTTTTATATCGTGTTGTGCTGATAATTCTTTTAAAATCGAAATAAGTTTGTACATCTTATAAATACTAAATAAAAAAATAAGGGCTGATAAATCAGCCCTTATTCTAAACTACTTTTTGATCAATTAAGCTAATTGAGCAGCAGCAATTTTCTTGGTATCGATGTCTTTAGCAGCATCTGTATACTCGCTCATCTTGTCGAAGTTCAAGTATTGGTAGATGTCAGCAGACATACTGTCGATTTGAGCAGCGTACTGTTGGTATTCTTCTGGAGAAGGTAATTTACCTAATACAGCAGCAACAGAAGCAAGCTCAGCAGATGCTAGGTAAACGTTAGCACCTTGACCTAGACGGTTCGGGAAGTTACGAGTAGATGTAGACACACAAGTAGTGTTTGGAGCTACACGTGCTTGGTTACCCATACATAATGAACAGCCTGGCATTTCAGTACGAGCGCCAGCTTTACCATAAGTATTGTAGAAACCTTCTTCCATCAATTGGTGTTCGTCCATACGAGTTGGTGGAGCCAACCATAGACGAGTAGATAAAGAACCACCAGGTACTTTGTCTAGAAGTTTACCAGCTGCACGGAAGTGACCGATGTTAGTCATACAAGAACCGATGAATACTTCATCAATTTTCACGCCTTGAACGTCAGAAAGAAGTTTCGCATCATCTGGGTCGTTCGGGCAGCAAAGAACTGGTTCTGTGATTGTAGAAAGGTCGATTTCATACACTTTAGTGTATTCAGCATCAGCATCAGCTTTAAGAAGTGATGGGTTAGCCAACCATTTTTCCATGTTCTCAACACGGCGCGCCATAGTACGAGCATCGCCATAGCCTTGTGAAATCATCCACTTCAGCATAGTGATGTTAGAACGTAGGTATTCAGCAACTTTCTCTTCAGAAAGAGTGATCGCACAACCAGCAGCAGAACGTTCAGCAGAAGCATCAGAAAGTTCGAATGCTTGCTCAACAGTCAGGTCAGTTTCCATTTCTGTCAGGTCAATCTCAAGGATACGGCCAGAGAAGATGTTTTTCTTACCTTTCTTCTCTACAGTCAGGTCACCTTCTTGGATCGCTACGTAAGGAATTGCATGAACTAGGTCACGTAGAGTGATACCAGGTTGCATTTTACCTTTGAACTTCACAAGAACAGATTCTGGCATATCAAGTGGCATAACACCAGTTGCTGCAGCGAATGCTACAAGACCAGAACCCGCTGGGAATGAGATACCGATTGGGAAACGAGTATGTGAGTCACCGCCAGTACCAACGGTATCTGGAAGAAGCATACGGTTTAACCAAGAGTGGATAATACCGTCACCTGGACGTAGAGAAACACCGCCACGGTTCATGATGAAATCAGGAAGCGTGTGTTGCATTTGAACGTCAACTGGTTTTGGATACGCAGCTGTGTGACAGAAAGATTGCATTACCAAGTCAGCAGAGAAGCCTAGGCAAGCCAAGTCTTTTAATTCGTCACGAGTCATCGGACCAGTAGTATCTTGAGAACCAACAGTAGTCATACGTGGTTCACAGTAAGTACCTGGACGGATACCTTGACCTTCAGGAAGACCACAAGCGCGACCAACCATCTTCTGAGCAAGGGTGAAGCCTTTGCCAGTGTCAGCAGGTTGTACTGGAGTACGGAACAGAGTTGAAGGCTCAAGACCAAGCTCTTCACGTGCTTTAGTTGTCAAACCACGACCGATGATCAGGTTAATACGACCACCCGCACGAACTTCGTCTAAAAGTACTGGAGTTTTAAGGTCAGCTTCAGCGATTTGAGCGCCGTCTTTGAACGCAGTTACTTTAGCAGCAGCCTTGTCGATTTTAAGAGTGATTTCATCACCCATGTTCATGTTTGCTACGTCGATTTCAACTGGTAACGCACCAGCGTCTTCCATAGTGTTGAAGAAAATCGGAGCAATTTTAGAACCTAAGCAATAACCGCCTTCTTTCTTGTTAGGAATGTGAGCGATTTCGTCACCGAAGAACCAAAGTACAGAGTTAGTTGCAGATTTACGAGAAGAACCTGTACCAACAACGTCACCTACGTAAGCAACTTTGTTGCCTTTCGCGATGAGATCTTTAATTTGGTTTAATGGACCAACTTCACCAGGAACTTCTGGGTTGATGCCATCACGTTCGTTTTTCAGCATTGCATTTGCGTGCAATGGAATGTCTGGACGGCTCCAAGCGTCTTGTGCTGGAGACAAGTCATCAGTATTCGTTTCGCCAGTTACTTTGAAAACTGTCAGTTTGATTTCTTCTGGAACGTCTGCACGGTTTGTGAACCATTCAGCGTCAGCCCATGATTGAAGAACAGCTTTTGCATTTGCATTACCTGCACGTGCTTTATCAGCTACGTCATGGAACGCATCAAATACAAGAAGCGTTTTTTTCAAAGCTTCAGCAGCAAGACCACCAAGCTCTGCGTCTTCTAGAAGTTCAACTAAAGGAGCAACGTTATAACCACCAAGCATAGTGCCCAGTAAGTAAACCGCACGTTCTTTAGAAACTAGTGGAGAAGTCGCTTCGCCTTTTGCCAATGCAGCTAAGAACGCAGCTTTTACGTATGCAGCTTGGTCAACACCCGCTGGAACACGGTTTTCAAGCAAGTCAACTAAGTATGCTTCTTCACCAGCTGGGGGATTTTTTAATAATTCAACTAATGCAGCAGTTTGAGCATCATCAAGTGGCTTCGGTGGGACTCCGAGTGCGGCACGTTCTTCAACGTGTTGGCGGTAAGCTTCTAGCACGGTGTTATTCCTCTTTTTTAAAAAATTACCTGTGAATTCCTGCTTTATAAAAGCTTCACAAATAATATGGACTCTAAAATTTTACTAAAATTCCAGTTAAAAGTTAATGCAAGTACAGTGTTTCTTTGTGATGCTCATTATTTTATAACTAAATGATGCTTATAAAGATCATTCAATAATCAAATCATCATCGCCTTGCATAATTTAAGTACAGATATGGCAACTTTTAACCAAATTTGACGCATAAAAAAGGCAACATCGATGTTGCCTGATTTACTTAGAAAAAGATACTCCACCTTAGTGGACTGTCGTCGAGTTCAAATATTGCTGAAAAGCGTCCCGACAACCCTCAAATTTTAATTCGCATTGATCTTCATAAGTCTGACTATGGTTGTTGCTGGCAAAGGAAATCTCAACCAGACAGCGTTTTTTGTCCTGCTCCAAGATCTGCTTAATCACGACCTTGTCTCCTACACTCAGGACATAGCGTCCGCCACCGATAATCGCCAATCCTTTTTCATCTTCTAACAGCAGATCTGAGTGATATAAATACTTCACGACGTCCATATTATTGTTCTCCTCAAGGCTTTGGAGTTAAATTCATTATTCAATATAAAGATAAGCATTTCTATATTTTAGATTTAGCAATTGTCACAAATTATATTTAATATTGCTTAGGCTATTTTTATTATTAGAAGAATTTTCTTATATCTATAAACCACTATTTATTTTGAATGATGATTTCTTAGTTTGTTTTATTTAAATATAAAAAACCGTTCCTTAGAACGGTTTGTAATCTGGCATTTTATCATGCGGTGTGGCGATACATTTTTCGGTAAATTCAGCGCGGACTTTCTCACGGGCTGCATCTACATCGGTCTTAATTTCCTGTTCCGGAAGTGCATAGACTTCATCGATAATATTCAGGATAAAACCGCGAGTAATGTCGTCATCAATCTTGTTGGCATGCTCAACAGCCTTTTCTTTCTCGATCGCATTCTGACGATCCAGCATAATGGTCCGTGCAGCATTCCCCACACTACGACAATAGCCATGCCACTGCTCTTCAGGGGTTAAAGGTTTTTTCTCTGCACAGCCGACCAGAGCAACCATCAGCGATAAAGCAAATAACTTTTTCATGAATTTCTCCTTCCGAGAGGCACTATAAGAGATCAGCACAGATTTGTCATTTAAAATGAAATTTCTACCTATTCTTATTGATACTGCCTGCTCGAAAGTAGCATTTCATATCTTAACCACAGCTGGCCTGAACTACTTTCTTAGTGGCTGGATCTACAGTGACCGTCACGCGCTCTTCACGATAATCCATAGTGACAGGCTGGCCAGGTGCAACCATGCGTACCATTTGAGCTTTGGTTTTTTCTTTGATTTGCGCTTCAGTTAAATTCGATTGACCCACCAGTGCAGCTGCCTGATCAGCGATACATTTAGGCTGGTTTGCTCGGAAATATTCCCATTCTTCGACCACTTGCCCATTTTTTATATGACAATAGCCCACTTGCCCATTAGTTTCATTACGGATTTCCAGCTTTCCACCCTGATTGATACAATAGGCACTCGCTGGATTGGCTGTTCCTAATGACGCAGAGTTTGAATCAGGCGACTGGGTTGTACTACAACCAGCAAGGAGGATGGATGCAAATAATCCGGACAAACCAGATAAAATTATTTTTTTCATGAGCGGTATTCTTCTAAAGGAATTCGCCTTTAATGTAGCATATTCCATTTATAGCGTCAGATCTGAAAAGGCTTGAGTGTTTGTAATTCTGTAAAAAGCGGCAGGATCATTTTTTAATATCATTAGGTTTAACCCCATTTAAGTTCTCACTATTTCCTATGATTTATATCAATCAATAATTAGCTTTTAAAAGTAATCTCTTTCTTAAACTAACTAAAATTTAGATTCAGTTAAATATTGGAATGGCTTCAAGATGACAATGTCATTACATTATTATACAAAGTGTTTATTACCTTTCATCAACCAAGGATTACTCTAATATTTTGTTTTTAGACTATTAAGCTAATTCTTGCCTCAGTTTTTTATCCTAGTCTTCTTTATGCGCTGAGCTTAGTGTTTGTACTAGCAATCATATTGATTTAATATTTGATTGAATTTTAAACTTTATCTCGGCATGCAAGACGATCTCCAGCTTTCCTTAAAAGAATACCTTTCTACGGTTCAGGAAGTAGTTAAAATCACTTTCGATACACCGGTGTGGGTCAAAGCTGAGATTCGAAATTTAAATATCAAAGCTGGCCATTACTATCTGGAACTGGCAGAAAAAGATCCTGACAATGATCAGGTCATTGCCAGTTGCCGGGCCACCATCTGGAAATTTGCTGCACAGAAAATTGTGACGCAATTTGAACGTGAAAGTGGTATTGAGCTAAGCCGGGACCTTAAGGTTTTAATCAAAGTCAAAGCCAGCTTTGATCCGCAATATGGGTTTTCCCTAAATATTGTAGAGATTGATTCTGGATATACCTTGGGAGATATAGCCCGACGTTATCAGCAGATTGTAGAAAGACTGACAACCGAAGGTCTGATTAATCGCAATAAAAATCTGCCTACACCTTTTGACCTAAACCGGATTCTGGTGATTGCTCCAGAAAAGGCTGCAGGTCTGGGCGATTTCAAGAAAGATGCTGATGCTTTACAAAAAGCTCAGGTATGCGAATTTATCTATCACAGTGCGACCTTTCAGGGAAATACGGCAGCGCAAAGCATCATGCAAAGCTTGGCACAAGCTTTAAAGCAGTGGGCACAAACTTATCATAACGCGCCTGACCTGATCGTAATCATTCGTGGCGGTGGTGCAGTCAATGATCTAGCTTATTTAAATGACTATGCATTGGCTGCCCTGCTCTGCAAACGTTCAGTTCCCGTCTGGGTTGGTATTGGTCATGAAAAAGACAGGACGATTCTGGATGAAATTGCTCATCGTTCTTTCGACACACCAAGTAAAGTGATTGCTGGAATTCGCAATCATGTCGTCGAGCTGACGCAAGAAGTTATAAATAACCTGCAAAGTATCCAGAGACTTTCTCAACAGCAAATTCAAGCTTATCAAAGCCAGAATGAGCAATATCTAAAGCTAATCCAAAATTTGGCCAATCACCAGATTATGAATGCCTTGCAACGTTTAGAGCAGCTCAAGTCCAACACCTCTAACCTTGCCCAGCAACAGACCCAACTGATTAACCAGCAGCTAGATGCCCTGATGCGGGAAACACTGCTGCAAAATCCCAAACATGTTTTGTCCAAAGGCTATGCCATTGTGCGCCAGCAAGAACATGTGGTTCGTTCAATCCATCAAATTGATGTCCAACAACCCGTTCAGGTTGAATTACACGATGGCCTATTTTCAGCACAACTTACGCAGGTAACTCCCCATGAGTCATGATACTTTGAGCTTTCAGGAAGGCTATGACATCTTGAAAAAGAATGCTGAATTACTTGAATCTCAGCAAGAACCAGATATTGATAATCTGATGAAAATCGTTGAAGAGTCTATGCAGGCGTATAAAGCCTGTAAATCTCGAGTGGAAGCTGTTCAGAATGCACTAAACGAGACCTTTAAGGATTAATTTTATTAAATACCTTAAATCAGTATAGCCTGATGATTTAAATGCTTAGGCTATTTTTAAATCTCTTGCCTATAAAAAAGCCCTCATTTAGAGTAATGCCAGTCAGTTAAGCAAATATTAGTAAAATGTAGTAAAAATGAGTGTATGTAAATACGCTCATTTTTTTATGACTTTATCTGAAAATTTAGATTGCACCCTTCAACATTCTTTACCTTCACTT
>NZ_VPBW01000031.1:0-32757 GCF_013418535.1 Acinetobacter sp. YH12137
TGAAATACGGTATTCTGATGTGACAAAACCTGAATCCTGGTCGTTAAAGTGTTTGTTTGCACTCATATTTTAACTGTTAGGACTCAGGTTTTTTTATTTAAAGCAAACTATGGGACAGCAGTGAGCTTTGGCTTCCTTTTTTATTTTTGCAGTTTTAGATGCAGAATTGGGTAGGGATTACCTTCAGCATCGGTTTCTGAACGGCTGATCATCTCGAAACCATGTTTTAAATAGAAAGTAGTCGCATCAGGATTCTGCTCATTCACATCGACTTCAGTCACACCTAGAGCAAGCGCATGTTGTAATAACTGGCTGCCTATGCCTTTTCTAAATGCCGCAGGAGAGACAAACAGCATTTCCAGTTTGTTGCCTGCAATGCCCATAAAACCCAGAATCTGCTGCCGATGTTCCACATGGAACAATTGCACGTGGGTGAAATAATTATGATCAATAATCTGCTGACGGATCTTTAGGATCTGCGCGTCATTTAGGAAATGATGCGTAGCACGGACGGATTGTTCCCACAATTCTAGGAGCTGAGGATGCCGATCGGCAGAAGTATGGACAATTACAGGCATGAAGATTCCGATTAAAAATGAGAACAACAAAACAATAAACAATTTATCGCAGCAGTTTATTAAGATGCAAAGAGATAAAATGAAAAATCAAATAGATCCATCTGTTTGAGAAAAAAATTAGGACAAATTTGAATGTCGTCTGAATCGAATAAAATTGTGGTATATGCAGCGCTGTTTGGTAATCTGGCAATCGCGCTGGTGAAATTTGTCGCAGCCTATATCACCAACAGTTCTGCCATGCTGAGTGAGGCGATTCACTCGGTTGTTGATACACTGAATGAAATTCTGCTGCTGTATGGTATGAAAAAGGCTGAGCAGCGCCCTGATGCCTTGCATCCTTTCGGCTATGGACGTGAACTGTACTTCTGGGCCTTTATTGTCGCCTTAATGGTCTTTGCTTTGGGCGCCATTGTATCAATCTATCAGGGTATCCAGCACATTATCCACCCTGAAGAAATGCGGGACCCGATGATTAACTATATTGTGCTCGGTATTGCGATTTTATGTGAAGGAACTTCTTGGTTCGTGGCTTTAAAAGCCTTTCGCAAACACAAAGGCAAAATGGGATATTTTGAAGCTTTTAGACGCAGTAAAGACCCAACGACTTTTACTGTGTTATTTGAAGATACGGCTGCATTGATCGGTCTGTTTATTGCCTTGACCGGTATCTTCCTGGCACATCAACTGAATATTCCTGAGCTGGATGGCGCAGCTTCAATTCTGATTGGTGTTGTGCTGGCGGTATCGGCCTGGTTGCTGGCACGTGAAACCAAAGGCTTATTGCTAGGTGAAACAGCAGATCCTAGACTGCGTGAAAATGTACTTAACATTGCCCAGCAGGATACTGCGGTCTATAGCGCCAATGGGGTGCTGACTGAGCAAATGGGCGCGCATCAGGTGATTGCCTCCTTAAGTCTGGAATTCAAAGACGATCTGACTTCTGATGAAATCGAAGCTTGCGTCAACCGGATTGAAGCGCAGATTAAACAGCTACACCCTGAAATTATTACTCTGTTTGTGAAACCTCAAACCAAAGCCGTATGGCTGGAACGGACTCAAGGTCGTATTTAAGGAAGTGAAGATTTCAGTAGATAACTTTCGTCGGATAGTCAGAAGGGCATCAAGCGTGATTACATGAATACGGGATAAAAATTTAGGTCATGAAATCATGTACAGTCAGGTACGGAGTGAGAATTATCGGATGAATATCGATCATTCTCCTGTCTTTTTAGAAAGCAGAATGGACACAAACTTGATCTCGAGTATTCATTTTTTTAGAAGCTTTTCATCGGTTTTAGTCTTTCCATGGGCTCGATGTTTTGCTAAAAATAACAAAAACATAAATGAATCTTAGGCACGTATTTCATACTATGCTGAAATACCGAAGTATATAAGTTTGTATGCGATTTAAAGAGATGCTCCGTTTGAAAATTCCAGGTGGATGCTGTCTTGCATATAACAAATAATAAATAGTGGATATTTATGCAAGATCTTTTCAAGACTAAAAAATTTCAGCTTGAGACTGAGTCCAGTTGGAAACATCTCTGGTCCAAGCCGGTATTTGATTATCTACATTCCGATCATTTTGATGGTGAGCGGTTTAAGAATCTGGAGCATCATTCGCTCGAGCAGAGTCGCTTTGACTTGTATAAATGGTTATTCACCAGAAAATCCAGAACTTGGGAAGTAAATCTGGAACAGGAACGTGCCGAGTTTTTTTCACGTCCGCGTGCTTTACCACAAAATCGGCCGGAAGCCACTTTAGATGACTGGCAAATCTGGTTTATTGGGCATGCTACCGCTCTGATCCAGATCGGGCCGTATAATTTTCTGACTGATCCGGTCTGGTGTGAATATGCCAGTCCTTCTGCATCCCGAGGGCCACAGCGCGTCATTCCTGCTGGCATTGCCCTGGATGAGCTGCCGCATATTGATGCCGTATTGCTCAGCCATAACCATTATGATCATATGGATCTGGCGACCTTGGCCTGGCTGCATCAGACCTATCAAATGCCGATCTATACCGGCCTTGGTAATGGCTGGTACCTGCCTAAAGACTATAATGTCATTGAAATGGACTGGTGGGAAAATGCATTTTTTGAAGATATCCAGATTGTCTATTCGCCAGCACAGCACGCTTCAGGACGTGGAATGCGTGACCAGAACTGCGCATTATGGGGCGGTTTTTCCTTATTGAATGGCAAGGATCATTGCTATTTTGCTGGGGATAGCGGCTATGCGCCGCATTTCAAGGAAATTCGCAAACGCCTTGGACCACCACGAATTGCGCTGTTGCCGATCGGTGCCTATGAACCGCGTGAACTGATGCGCAATATTCATATGAATCCGGAAGATGCTTTTCATGCCCATCAGGACTTAATGGCACGTTGTTCTATGGCCATTCATTATCGGACCTTCCAGCTCACCGATGAAGTACGTGACCAGCCTGAAAATGAATTGCAGCATATTATCCAGCATTCCTCCAAGCTGATTAACCCGTTTTACTGTATTCGTGAGGGCAAACGGATTATTGTCTAAGGGCTTAAGATCACTCCTGTATAACGATTGAGTCGTTAGCTAGCATATAGAGTAGCTCTCATTTGTATAGGATTAAATCCTATGCTGAAGGGTACAGGTGCCAATCGTGGTGGAAACAAGCATGGCATACTGACTGATCGGGTGGGTATGTTGAGCAATGATTTCTTCGTGAATCTGATGGATATGAAAAAGATCTGGGTACCGGTAGAAGAACCTTTTTGAAATCCGTGACCGTCAAACACATGACCTGAAATGAACTGCAATTCATATTCCTAATGCTTTAATTTAACACCAATAAAAAAACCACCCTCGGGTGGTTTTTTATTCGCTCAGTTCAAGCTAAAAAACTTAGAGAAAGCTTGGTAGGCCTTTAGCTGGATCAGTTGCTCGAGCCATCTGGGCATCAGCTACGCTCATCCCAAGAGCTTGAGCAATACCTTCACCATAGGCGGGATCACAGGCATAACAGTTACGGATATGACGGTACTTGATGAAATCAAGCGCATCACCCATTGCGGCTGCGGTATTATTAAATAGAGCCTGTTTCTGCTCATCATTCATCAGGTTGAACAGGGCACGTGGCTGGCTGAAGTAGTCATTATCATCTTTGCGATAATCCCAGAAATCTGCATCACCCGTGATTTTGAGGGGGGGCTCTCTGAATTCTGGCTGTTCCTGCCACTGGCTGAAACTGTTCGGCTCATAATGCGGCAATGAACCATAGTTGCCATCCATACGGCCCAAACCATCACGGTGATTTGAATGTACCGGGCAACGTGCGGCATTGACCGGAATCTGGGCATGATTCACACCTACACGGTAACGCGCTGCATCAGCATAATTGACCAAACGTGCCTGTAGCATGCGATCCGGTGAATAGCTGATACCTGGTACCAGATTGCTTGGCGCAAAAGCGGCTTGTTCTACGTCCTGGAAATAGTTTTCCGGATTACGGTTGAGTTCGAATTCACCTACTTCAATTAGTGGATAATCACCTTTCGGCCAGACTTTGGTCAGGTCAAACGGATGATAAGGCACTTTCTCGGCATCTGTTTCAGGCATGATCTGAACGTACATTTTCCATTTCGGATAATCGCCACGTTCAATCGCATCAAACAGGTCGGTTTGACTGCTTTCACGGTCTTTAGCAATCAACTCTGCTGCCTCAGCATCAGTCAGATTCTTGATACCTTGCTGGGTACGCATATGGAATTTTACCCAAAAGCGTTCATTTTGGGCATTGATAAAACTGTAGGTATGACTGCCGAAACCGTGCATATGACGGTAACCAGCCGGAATCCCACGATCGGACATTACGATGGTAACTTGATGTAGTGCTTCCGGCAATAAAGTCCAGAAATCCCAGTTATTGGTGGCGCTACGTTTATTGGTTTTCGGATCACGTTTTACTGCTTTGTTTAAGTCAGGAAATTTACGTGGATCACGCAGGAAGAATACCGGTGTATTGTTACCGACTAGGTCCCAGTTCCCTTCTTCGGTATAGAATTTCAGGGCAAAACCACGAATGTCACGTTCTGCATCAGCTGCACCGCGTTCACCGGCGACGGTCGAAAAACGGGCAAAGAGTTCGGTTTTTTTACCGACTTCCGAGAAAATTTTTGCACGGGTATATTCAGTAATGTCATTGGTTACGGTAAAGGTACCAAATGCACCTGAACCTTTTGCGTGCATACGGCGCTCAGGAATCACTTCACGAACAAAGTTAGCCAGTTTTTCATTCAGCCATAAATCTTGGGCCAGCAATGGGCCACGGCTACCTGCCGTCATACTGTTCTGGTTGTCGACTACAGGTGCGCCAGCTTCAGTAGTCAGATGGGTGACAGGGCACTTTTTCATATCTTGGCTCATATTTCTCTCCAAGCGTTGAGAATTTTATTCGTTATTCCAGCATTCAAAAAAATCATCTATAAGCGCAGGAATAACATTAGGGGCTTTATTTCCAACAGATTTTTAATTAAGTGAGTTGTTGAATTGGGTGTTTTGGCAATAAGTTTGGTTTTCTGTAACTTCAGAAAATACTGCCTAAATGAATAAAAATTAAGTCATTGAAAATAAATAATCTAATTTAGACCTCTTGCGTTAGTCAAAATTTAATCAGTGATAAGCATTGATTTTTAAATATATATCAAAATCTAAAATAGTCATAAAAGATACTTTCGCAAGAGGTCTTTTGAACATAAGATATTTCTAGAAATGTGACAATGTTAAAATATGCAAATTTTTCACTCAGTTTAAAATGATTAAGTAAGAAAATCAGAATTTAAGATGTCTTCTCTAAGTCAGAAAAATGCTTCAATATCTCTTTTAGATTTCATTAGGTTTTATTAAATATTTATTAAGTTATTAATTTTATAAATATTTTTTAAATAGAAAGATTTAAGGATTAAAATTCAAGGATTAAACAGGTAGTTAAATCAGCATTCTCTTGCTCACAATTTTCTGATTTTTACAGCAAGAATATCTACCAAATTATCTATTTTCTGGAAAATATTTAAGTCCTGATCTGCTTGAAAATTGGCCAGTCGCCCTTATAATCATTTCACATCCCGAGCGGATCATTTCCTTAGTCCAAATTAAACAGAGAGCAAGATGGCAAAGAAAAAAGCTGTAGAGGCAGTCATGCCAAACTTCGTGGCCAAACATATGCATGAAGTCAATAAAAGCCAGGTTTTTGTAGACCGGAAGAAAAATGCAAAACGTGGTTATACCAAGCACAAACAAGGGCGATATCAACAAGATGATCGCCCTTTTTTATGGGCGGCTTAGGGCGGCCAGGAAGAAGTGGATCTGCTTTGGACAGGAGCTGACTTTAAGGGATTCTGGAGGGTATAGTGAAAAGATGAATTTCTTTTCGAAGAATGCGGTGAAGTCCGCCGGGTGGTTGAAGAAGCTTCTTCGGGAAACATATTTTGAAAAAAACGGGGCAGGGTCGCAGAACTCGAAGATCTATTTGGATCAGCATCAGCCATAGGCCGGGTTTGCTGAAAACTGGCAAATTTTCCTAGCTGTTGCCGATACAGTTTTGCGGCAATGACCGATGGATCATTCTTGCCTAAACGCCGTTGCTGGGTACGAGAAATTTCAATTCCCCATAAGGGACAGGCTTTAGGACGTTCAGTTTCACGGATATACTGGTGACTCGAGCTGGTATTGATACGATCATGAGAAGATGTATATCTGGATTTTTGTGAACGTAAGGCCGGTGCAACAATAATAAAATAAAACGCTGCAGCCAGCATAAGCAGGATAAGCACAAATTCCATAAGTACCTCGACAGATGCAGAGGAACCTGGAAAAGTTCCTCCTTAAGCGCTGACCATACGGGTGGTGGATTTCACCATATCTCCTAAACCATGTGTTCTAAAATAATGCTCCATCCAGCTTTTTACCATGAGTGGATTGTCCAGTTTTAGTACATGTTTGAGTAATTCCTGTGCATCAGGCATCGGTACATGACAAATCGTTTTTCGGACTCTCAAAATATTGCTAGAACTCATGGACAGGGTATTGAATCCCATGGCCATTAATAGTACGGCCGATAGAGGATCACCGGCCATTTCACCACAGATACTGATCGGTTTGTTATTACGGTGACAATCCTCTACCAGACGGGTCAGGGCACGCAGGATCGCTGGATGTAAGTGTGAATAGACATTGGCCACACGTGGATTATTCCGGTCTACAGCAAGTAAATATTGGGTCAAATCGTTAGAACCGACCGAGAAGAAATCGACCAGTTCAGAAAATTCATCAATCTGATGCAGTACGCTTGGTACTTCGACCATAATTCCGATTTGCGGTTTGGTAATTTTGACCTGCTCTTCTTCCTGAACGGCATAATGATCACGCTCTAACAGATACAGTGCTTCTTCAACTTCACTGACACTGGTCACCATCGGCAACAGGATATGCAGATTGTTCAGACCGATACTGGCTTTTAGCATGGCGCGAATCTGAGAAGAGAAGATTTCAGGATGATCCAGGGTAAAGCGGATACCGCGCCAGCCCAATGCTGAATTTTCTTCCTCAATCGAGAAATATGGCAGGTCTTTATCTGCACCAATATCCAGCGTTCGCATGACTACCGGTTTATTGGCAAAGTGACTCAGTTGCTGCCGGTAAATGGCTCGCTGTTCCTCTTCGCCCGGGAAGCGGTCACGTAGCATGAACGGGATTTCAGAGCGGTATAGGCCAACACCTTTGGCACCGCGTTGTACACCACGAACCACATCAATCATCAGGCCGGTATTTACAAACAGACGTACAGCGGTACCATCTGGCGTAATTGCATCTTTGGTCTCGTATTGACGTAGATCTTTGGCAATCTGTTCTTCTTCTTTCTGAATTTCTTTATAGCGGGTACGCAGACGACGTGGTGGATTGATAAAGATACGGCCCTGATGCGCATCGACAATCATCTCGACGTCATCCAGGGTATTGATGGGCAGTTCAGTCACACCCACGACAGTCGGAATACCGAGTGCGCGTGCCACAATCACCATGTGCGAATTCATGGCACCTTCAGTGGTGACAATCGCGGCAATCTTATCAACAGGCAGTTCCACCAGTGCAGCCGTTGAAATTTCTTCACCAATCAGGATGCTTTCATCGGTCAGTTCGCGATGGCTTTCATCGGCTTCCTGTAATTTGGCCAGAATACGGCGACCCAGATCTTTCAGATCAGCGACACGTTCACGCAGGTAATCATCTTCCATCTGGGCAAACTGCGCCACATGGTTATCAATCACGATGCGAACCGCACCTTGTGCCCAGTGACCATCACGAATCAGTGCTTTAATCTCCGATGGGAGGGCATTTTCATCCAGCATACGCAGGAACACACTGAACAAAGCACGTTCTTCGGCCATCAGCGCATCCTGCATCTTGTCATCCAGGAACTGAATTTCTTCACGTACCGAATTTAAGGCATTATCCAGCAAAGCCAGTTCTTCGCTAATATCATCCGCTTCACGATCCGGAACAGCGCCCAGATCTGCAGGTGGATAAAGCACAATGGCACGGCCGAGTGCGATACCGCCAGAACCCGATACGCCTTGGAAGGTTTTATATGCCGGTAAATTATTTGGCTTGCGGAATACATCAATATTGCCGACTGCATGGGCGTGAGCGATTACGCCCGAAAGCTGGGCACATAGCGTAACCAGGAACGATTCAGCCGCTTCACTAAAATCTTGGGATTCTTTATTTTGGACAACCAGTACGCCCATGACCTTACGGCGGTACATGACTGGAACGCCCAGAAAGGAATTATAAATTTCTTCGCCCGTTTCCGGTAAATACAGGAAACGATCATGCTTAGGGGCATTGTCGAGGTTAACGATTTCCTCACGCTGACCTACCAGACCTACCAGACCTTCACCAGTATGTAAAGAGACGTGACCAACAGCTTCAGGTTTCAGGCCTTTAGATGCCATCAACAGATAGCGCTGGTTGCGTTCATCGAGCAGATAAATGGAGCAGACATCCACATGCATGGCCTCGGCCACCTGATTGACCATAATATCGAGTGATTCATGCAAACTGGCAGACGCATTAATCTCTTGGACAATGCGTCTCAGGGTATCCAGTTGCATATTCGACATGGGAGCTGCTCCGTATTTTTTTAGAAGTCCGGTAATTTAGTTTATTTATAACAATAGCCGAGCAAAAAATCTGCACATGCACGCGATTTTTTTAAGGTTTTTGTTGTGGTAATTGCTGACAGAGTTCAATCATGGCCTTGCGATAAACATCGCGTTTAAAATTCACCACTTGGCCTAATGGATACCAGTAACTGACCCATTGCCATTGATCAAATTCGGGCGGATCGGACAGATCAAGTTGAATGTTCTGTACGGGCGCCGTCAGTTTGAGTAAAAACCACTTCTGTTTTTGACCGATACATACCGGATCTGAATCCGTGCGAATGTATCGATACGGCAAACGATAACGCAACCATCCTTTGGTCTGCGCGATAATCTGGACGTGTTCAGGCAGTAAGCCAACTTCTTCTCTCAGCTCACGATAAAGTGCCTGCTCAGGGGTTTCTCCATATTGGATACCTCCTTGTGGAAATTGCCATGCATTATGACCAATGCGTTTTGCCCATAAAACCTGTCCAGCATCGTTTGCCAAAATGATCCCGACATTCGGTCGGAAACCTTCTGAGTCGATCATTTGGCTACCTAAAATTGTTTAATTTATGCCTTTGCTTTCGGGGAATATTATTTCTTTATCCAACTCGAAAAAAAGCAAAGTTTAAAAATGTTAAAATTGCTATGATCTTAACGAATTTCTATCGACTAGCGGAGATAGATTTACAATTTTTTTCTTAAATTTCAGTTTTTACGAGTATTTTCATGAAATTGGCGCTATTTGATCTCGATCACACCCTGTTAAACACCGATTCGGATCATTCCTGGGGGGAATTCCTGGTCAATGAAGGCCTGGTGGATCCCGTTCATCACCGCGCCATGAATGACAAGTTCTATGAGGACTATAAAAAGGGTCAACTGGATCCCTATGCCTATAATGAATTTGTGTTCCAGTTTTTGACCCAACATGACCATGATTATCTGACCGAATTACATCAACTGTTCATGCAAAAAGTCATTCGCCCCCAGATGCGTCCGGAAGGTTTTAAAGCGATTCAGCGCCATAAAGATGCAGGGCATGAAATTGTAGGCATTACTGCAACTTCGGACTTTATTACTGCACCGATTTTCCGTGAGTTTGGGATTACTGAAATTATTGCCACCAATGCTGAAGTCGTTGATGGTAAATATACCGGTAAGGTGACCAATATTGCCTGCTATCAACAAGGTAAACTGACCCGTCTGGAACAATGGCTGGCAGGTCGTGACGTGACCGAGTCTTGGGCCTATTCAGATTCAATCAATGACCGTTTTCTGCTGGAATATGCCGATCATGCCATTGCCGTAAATCCGGATGATCGTCTGGAAGCATTGGCCAAAGAACAGGGCTGGGAAATTCAGGACTGGTCGATTTAAGCAATTCTTTTGATTTAATCAGGCACAACTTCGGTTGTGCTTTTTTATAAGCAGAATAGGGTACTTTTTGACATGCCCGTTGCTGAATAAACATGCTATGCTCAGAATAAATAAAGCAAGTCGACAATAACGATAGCAAGCGCTGAGGTAATGAAAATGACCCAAGTTAGACCACGTATGACTCATCTATTTGCACAGTTAGGTCTGGATTCGAGTGCAGAAGGGATTGCCCAATTTATTCATGAGCATCAATTACCCAAAGATGTAAACCTGATGGAGGCGCCGTATTGGTCAGATGCACAGCGCCAGTTCCTGGCTGAAAAAATTGCTTCAGATGGAGAATGGGCCATTGTGGTGGATCAGCTTAATGAATCTCTGCATGAAGATGCTACCAGTGGGATGGAATAGCGAACAAAAAGCCAATCAACTGATTGGCTTTTTCATTTTGGAATTATCGTACCCTTTTCCATAAAGTTATTTGGGACAGGGTATGTTGATATTTACGCGCTGTTTCTCGGATCACAAAAGGCACATCCACAGGTTCGTCCAGCATTTCAAAATGTGGACTTAGCAAAGCTTTGATACCCTCTAAGGTACTCAGGTTTTCTCCCGCCTGCTTAAATCCGCCGATCCATTCACTGCGTGCTGTATGTTCTTCCAGCCAGGTATAAGGCGAGGCTAGCATCAGGATTCCGCCCATATTCAGCCGATTATGAATCTCACTTAGAAAAGCTTTAGGATGATGCAGACGATCAATCAGGTTGGCTGCCAGAATGAAATCATAATCTTTGAATTGCGGTTTCATATTGCAGGCATCGGCCTGATAAAACTCGACCTTATTAGCAACCTGTTCAAGTTCAAGTTCTGCCAGTGAGCAGGATTTATATTCCACCAGTTCGCCCTCAACAGGAATGCTATAGCGCAGGGTTTCGCCTTGGGCCAGCACCACACCTTGCTGAATAAAACGGGCTGAAAAATCCAGACCTGTGACCTGATCAAAATCCTGAGCCAGTTCAAAGCTGGCGCGCCCGGTTGCACACCCGATATCCAGCGCTTTATAGCATGGAATGTTTTGAAAATAAGGACGGGCCAGTTGAATGAGGCTTTGGGCAAAGTTTGGAACAGCAAAATATTCCGCCCCATACTGGAATTCCAGATATTGGGAAATCAGCTGATCGCTTTCATATTGAGAGTGAAACTGCGGTGATGTCTCTTCCGCGGCAACATAGCGAAAACCGGCATGCTGGAAAAAATGTCGCCGGAACGCATAGCGTGAACTGTGCAGGGCTTCATTGCCAGCTGAAATCCAGGAACCGCCTTTAATCAGATGATGTTGGCCATCGAAGGTTGGGGTACTAAAATCATCATAGAAAGGATGGACTTGAAAGCCTTCGAAAGGATAAATCGGGGTCTCGGTCCATTGCCAGACATTGCCCTGAACATCATAAAAATCGCCATGCTGAAAATGATCCACCGGAAAAGAGTTAGGGCCATATTTTAATTCAATATTGGCTTGCTCAGGACTTGGTAATTTTGGATCCAGTCCTGAAACTGCATACAATCGATACCATTCATCCTCAGTGGGCAGACGAATGGATTCTCCGGTCTGTGTTGATTTCCAGTTACAGAAAGCTTTGGCTTCATGATAATTCACTTCGACTGGCCAGTCCCAAGGCATTGGAACTTCTTCCAGCATCAGTCTTAAGGACCAACCCAGTTCCGTTTTGACCCAGAAGGTAGGATGTGTGGCTTGAGAAAATGCTAACCATTGCTGGCCCTCTTCAGTCCAGTAGTCAGCTGTCTGATAACCTTCTGCTTCAACAAAGGCTAAAAACTCCTGATTGGACACCAGATATTTAGAGGCTTCGAATTCTGCAATTTCGGCATGATGGTGGCCGTATTCATTGTCCCAGCCATAAAAAGCATGTTCGAAATTTTTATGTAAATTGACCTGACCTGCCGGTACCTTTACCAGACTATTTTCAGGCGCAATACCGGTAATGACATTGGCACGCCACTGCGGATGATTCTGTACATAACGTAACTGATGCTGGCGAATTAAAACTGAAGAGGTTTCCAGATGAATCCGTTCATGCTCAATGCCCATGATGATGGTCCACCAGGGATTGTGCCAGTTCAGTGGAAGTTGTAGCGGCGCATGTTCTATCACTTTCAAGACCAGGGCACGCACCTGATGCCGGTAATCACGTACCGCCTGAATGCTAGGCCAGTGATAGTTCTGTTCATCCAGATCATCCCAGCTCATTTCATCTACACCAATCGCGAAGATACTTTCCAGATGCGGATTTAAACGTTCCGGGATCAGTTGAGCCAGCAACAGCTTATTGATAAAAAAAGTGGCAGTATGGCCAAAATAAAAGATCAGTGGATGACGTAAGGCAATCGGTTTGACATAAAAGGCTTCTTCATTTTTCAGACAGTCAAACAGTTGCTCATAGGTGTCAAAGGTATTTAGAAAATAATCACGTAATACGGCACGCGCTGTCGGTTCATCTTCAAAATCAAGGTTGGGAGTCGGGTGTAGCGTTGGTTTAAGCGGTTTCCATAAACCCATTTCTTCGAGCAGGTCATGAGAAGAAGATAATAAAGTTTTGGAATCAGAAGATTTGATCTGCATTCTGTGCTTCCTTGAATACGTTTTAATTTTTCATCTTCAGGAAAATGAATTTGATACTTTTAAAAGTACTTGAAAGGAAGCAACTGATGCGATGTATTTAGGTAACAAAATGCTGCATCGATATCGATGCAGCAGAGAAATGTGAAAATTAATTTTAAATTGACGGGCCTTGCATCAGTTGAACCAATGCTTCAGCCGCCTTCGATTGAGTACGACCCGGATGCCAGACCATACCGAGCTGACGGTTCATTTCCAGATTCAGATCCAGTTCTTGCAGGTCATGGTTGACCAGGGTTTTGGGCAAGACTGACCAGCCTAAACCAATCGAAACCAGCATCCGGATGGATTCAAGCGGGTTATTGCTCATGGTCGTTTTCGGCTTGATGCCCTGCTTTTCAAACTCGGCCATCGTAATCTGCGTAGTATAGGTCTGCGCAGAAGGCAGCAGGCTTGGGTAATTCACCAGATCTTCAAGAGACAGGTTTTTTTGCTGAGCCAGTGGATGGAATGGTGCGACCACAAAAACCAGAGGATCATTCCAGATAGTGACATATTTTAGGCGTTCATCACCATGCGGTGGCAAGGTCAGGAAAGCCAGTTCCAGATCACCAGCAATGACCTGTTCATGCGCCTGTTCAGAATCTACAAAATGTACATCTAGCGTCACATTTGGATATTGCTGTACATATTCACGCAGATGGCTCGGTAAATGATGCAGGCCAATATGATGGCTGGTGCCAATTTTCAGTTTGCCTTGGACCTGACCTTGTTCATGACTCAGGGTGTAGTGAATATCACCCAACTCGTTCAGCCAGTTTTTTACCTTAGGCAGCAGGGAATGTGCCGCATGAGTGGCCTGAACACCACGGCCCGCAGATTCAAATAATTTCACCCCAAAATATTCTTCCAGACTGTGAATACGTTTGGTCACAGCCGGTTGGGTAATAAAAAGCTGATCTGCAGCCAAAGAAATCGAACCTGTTTCCATGACTTTTACAAAGGCTTCAAAAGCTGCGAGATTCATCTTGATCACCTATAAAGTTTTTTTATGCTTAAGTTTATTATTGTAATAATTTAAGAATAAATCAAAGTAAAAATATAGAACTATTGGTTTAATGTTGAATTAATACACATTTTTAAATGTTTTATTTTATGTCATAAAAAAAGCCACCGAGGGTAGGTGGCTCAAAGAGGAAGATCGACAAAAAATTATGCGGTGATTTCCTCATCCTGTTGCTGGCTTTTTGCTTCCCAGATTTTCTCGTGGAAGAAGAAAGCAACTGCCTGTACAGTCGGTTCTAATAAACTCAAGGCAATCGCCATGGTTAAACTGCCTGTGACAAAATAGCCCACTAACATCGCGACAGTGATGTGCATGATGTAATAGCTAAATGTCTTTTTGAACATGCGCTGATTGTTGTCTACGAAACGTTGAATATGTGCCATGTGGATCTTCCTCAAAACAAATGATCTGTGCCGATGAGGAAATAATAATAATTCTCATTTAATTTGTAAAAACGAATATTTTTAATAAAACGATCGGAAAATTAGATTTATAAAAAGAGAGCTAAACCATGATTTAATTTAAGTTTTAAAAGATTCCAAAAAGTTTTTTAACTAATAAAAATGATAAATTAGATTTATGTGAATGCAGCGATATAATCAAAATTAGCGAAAGAATTTACCCAGTCCAGTGGAGCACATCGACATGGCAGGCGAGACCCAAACAGCAAAAACATTATACGATAAGTTATGGGATGACCATTTAGTAAAACAACGAGATGATGGTTCAGCTCTACTTTATATCGACCGTCATTTATTGCATGAAGTGACTTCGCCACAAGCCTTTGAAGGCTTGCAACTTGCTGGCCGTAAGCCATGGCGTTTAAGTGCCAATATTGCGACACCTGACCATAACGTACCGACCTCTAAAAAAGAGCGTGAGCAGGGCGTGGCTGGGATTGAAGATGATACTTCACGTATCCAGGTACAAACCCTGGATGATAACTGTAAGACGTTCGATATTGTTGAATTTGATATTAACGATATTCGTCAAGGCATCGCGCACGTTGTTGGTCCTGAGCAAGGCTTAACCTTGCCAGGTATGACCGTTGTATGTGGTGACTCACATACTGCAACACATGGTGCATTTGGCTGCTTGGCACACGGGATTGGAACATCAGAAGTTGAACATGTATTGGCAACCCAATGCCTGGTTCAGAAGAAAATGAAAAATATGTTGGTACGCGTTGACGGTAAATTGGGTCAAGGCGTAACACCGAAAGATGTGGTTTTAGCCATTATCGGTAAAATCGGAACTGCAGGCGGTACAGGTCACGCGATTGAATTTGGTGGTCAGGTGTTCCGTGACATGTCGATTGAAGGCCGTATGACCGTGTGTAACATGGCAATCGAAGCGGGTGCACGTGTCGGTATGGTCGCAGTCGATGAAAAAACCATTGAGTATGTTAAAGACCGTCCATATGCACCGAAAGGCGAGCAATGGGATCAGGCGGTTGCGTACTGGAATACTTTGCACTCCGACGAAGGTGCTCACTTCGATACAGTTGTAGTGTTACAAGGTGAAGAGATTGAACCGCAAGTGTCTTGGGGGACTTCTCCTGAGATGGTGATTCCGGTGTCTCAAGCGGTTCCAACTTTGGAACAGGCCAAAGATGATGTACAGCGCAATGACTGGAACCGTGCTTATCAATATATGGGCTTAACTGCAGGTCAGCCTTTAGCAGATATTCAGTTAGACCGTGTATTCATCGGTTCTTGCACCAACTCACGTATCGAAGATATTCGTGCTGCGGCTGAAGTAATCAAAGGCCGTAAAGTGGCTTCTAGCATTAAGCAGGCCATGGTCGTTCCGGGTTCGGGTTTAGTGAAACAGCAGGCAGAATCTGAAGGTTTGGACAAAGTCTTTATCGAAGCTGGTTTTGAATGGCGTGAACCAGGCTGTTCTATGTGCTTGGCAATGAATGCTGACAAGTTGCAGCCAGGCGAACATTGTGCCTCAACTTCAAACCGTAACTTTGAAGGTCGTCAGGGTAATGGCGGTCGTACCCACTTGGTGAGTCCAGCCATGGCGGCGGCGGCAGCGATTGCCGGTCACTTTGTTGATGTCCGTTCATTTTAATTGGTACGCAGGAGCAGAAATATGAAAGCTTATACCGTTGAACAAGGTATTGTTGCACCCTTAGACCGTGCCAATGTCGATACAGATTTAATTATTCCAAAACAGTTTTTGAAATCGATCAAACGTACCGGTTTCGGTGAAAACCTGTTTGATGAATTGCGTTATTTGGATGAAGGTTATCCGGGTCAGGATAACTCGGTTCGTCCGATTAACCCGGACTTCGTGTTAAACCAGCCACGTTATCAAGGTGCATCCATCTTAATTTCTCGTGCTAACTTTGGTTGCGGTTCAAGCCGTGAGCATGCGCCGTGGGCATTGAATGAATACGGTTTCCGTACTGTGATTGCGCCAAGCTTTGCTGATATTTTCTTTAATAACTGTTTTAAAAATGGCATGTTGCCGGTAATTTTGCCGGAAGAAACGGTTGATCGGTTATTTAAAGAATGTGCAGCAGCTGAAGGTTATCAGCTAACGATTGATCTGGAAGCGCAGGAAGTTCGTACACCAAATGGCGAAAGCTTCAAGTTTGAAGTGGACCCATTCCGTAAGCATTGTTTGTTAAATGGTTTGGATGATATTGGCTTAACTTTGCAGGCGGCAGATGATATTCGGGCCTATGAAGAAAAAACCAAACAATCACGCCCATGGGTATTTGCTGAAATTCATTCATAAAACAGCAAAAATTGTCATGGCATGACTGCGAAGGCCTTGCTAATATCAGAAGATTATTAATTTTTTTTTGATAGGTTAATACAGACATCATGGCAACGTATTGGAAACAGTGGCTTGCTCTAAGTGCAGTATCAGTGCTGATGACCGCGTGTCAGAGCATTGATACCTTCAAACTTAAACATGCCAAAGAAGATGCAGAAAGCAAATCCAATGCCTTGATTTATTGTGCAGGCACACCGGATTGTCAGTTTGAACGTTTAGATCGGACCATGATTGTGGATGAGTCCACCAAGCGAATCAGCCCAGAAGCGCTGGATCAGCGTCTGGTTCGTTTGCAGGCCAAAAACCTGAAACAGGATAATCCGATTTATTTATCTGTACCGGAAGGGCAGCATGAACTGGTGGTGCGTTTCTATCCGATTAGCAAGGATAAGGCTGAGACCTTGCATCTGTTCCAGCAGTTTAAGGCGAATAAACGCTATACCCTGAAAATGTTCCGTGACCGAAATGCACGTAGCACCAGTTTATTAAATGCCTCTGCACCTGATCCATTGTGTGTGGACCTGTTGCAAGAGCAGAAAGTGATTCGTCGTTTTTGCAAACCTTATAATGTCATCAATGGCATTGCAGAGTTTGTAGAAAAAAAAATTTAACCTAGTCAGGTGGATGCCTGACCTTATAAATGGAAAAGCTCATGTCTAAACAAATTTTGATTTTAGCTGGTGACGGTATTGGCCCTGAGATTGTAAAAGCCGCAGAACAGGTGCTTACACGAGTTAATGAAAAATTCAATCTGGGTTTAACATGGGAACAAGGTCTTTTAGGCGGTGCTGCGATTGATGCACACGGTTCACCTTATCCAGACGTAACGTCTGAACAGGCGAAAAAAGCAGATGCAATTCTGCTCGGTGCTGTAGGCGGTCCAAAATGGGATACGATTGAGCGTTCAATCCGTCCAGAACGTGGCCTGTTAAAACTACGTAGTGAGTTGAATCTGTTTGCGAACTTACGTCCAGCGATTCTTTATCCACAATTGGCTGATGCCTCTAGCTTGAAACCGGAAATTGTCTCTGGTCTGGATATTCTGATCGTACGTGAATTGACTGGTGGTATTTACTTCGGTCAACCACGCGGGATCCGTGAACTGGAAAATGGCGAAAAACAAGGTTTCAACACTGACGTTTATGCAGAGTCTGAAATCAAACGTATTGCCAAAGTTGCGTTCGAACTTGCTGGTCTGCGTGGCGGTAAAGTATGTTCAGTCGATAAAGCCAACGTGCTTGAAGTGACTGAGCTTTGGAAACAGACCGTGACTGCACTGAAAGAAGAGCAATATCCGGACATTAACCTGTCTCATATGTATGTAGACAATGCTGCGATGCAATTAGTACGTGCGCCTAAACAGTTTGACGTGATCGTAACGTCTAACCTGTTCGGTGACATCCTGTCTGATGAAGCTGCAATGCTGACTGGTTCAATCGGTATGTTGCCATCAGCATCATTGGATGAAAATGGTAAGGGTATGTATGAACCTTGCCATGGTTCTGCACCAGATATCGCAGGTCAAAACCTGGCAAACCCATTGGCAACCATTCTGTCGGTAGCCATGATGCTGCGTTATACCTTCCGTGAAGAAGCAGCCGCTAAAGCGATTGAAGATGCGGTAGGTAATGTTTTAGACCAAGGTCTGCGTACTGCTGACATCATGTCTGAAGGCATGACTAAAGTGGGTACTGTGGAAATGGGTCAGGCAGTGGTAACTGCATTGAACTAAGTTACACATTAGTTCCACGTAAAAAACGCAGCCTTGAGCTGCGTTTTTTACGACTGATTTTGATTAACAGGTTCGACCCGAAAGGCTGACAGAAGTTGCAATATTGTCTTTCAGCAAAAAGGTAATCTTGCATTGCAAATTCACATCATAACCTGATGCAGGACTCACAGTGACTGGAACCGGAACTGTGCCAGTACCTGCTGCCGGAAACTGGGCAATCGGTAAGGGAACGGTCACAGGACGTTCCACGACATAGCTGAGCTGTTGGGAGCTGAGCTCAGGTTCACTGATTTGCTGATAACCCAAACGTTTCAGATCTAAATTGCGATCAATATACTGGCTACTCTGCCCAATAAATTGCTGTAAATAAGTTTCACGGTCAGTCTGGCTGATCGTAGGTGTTTGTGCACACCCTGACAGACCGAGCAACAGGATGCTCAAGCCCAATACCAGAGAAGTACCTTTGCTTAACAACATCACATCACTCCTACTCAAGGAACGCTTAAAAACAGTGTAGTAGCAAAGTGTGAGAGGAACTGTTGTAATTTATTATTAGGCAAGACAGGATCAATCAGGCAGTTAGCTGTAGCTGTCAAATTCAAGACAACTTAGAACGCTCTTATATCCACTTTAAAATGAATAAAACGCAAAAATAAGTCTTAACAGGCACGTCCGCTATATTGCACGGATTGAGCAATCCCTTGTTCTAGTTGAAAATGAATCTGGCAGGGCATTTCAACCTGATAACCTGGGCCGGGTGCAGTCGCGAATCGTACAGGAGCACCTATACTGACACTTTGCTGAATGGCCGGTGTTCCCAACGGAAGTTCAATGGTGCGAAGTACAGTATAACTCAGACGTTTTTCCGTTTGTACAGGTGCTTTTGAGGTCTTAAAACCGAGTGCAGTTAAATCCAGATCCTTGCGAATTGATTCTGCAGATTTGCCAATATATTGCTGTAGTTGCTGATCTAGTTGTCGTGATTTTATCGAACTTGTAGTGGCGCAGGCACTCAGGCTGATTCCTAGGATCAGAGAAAACAAGATTTTTTGCATGAATGATTCACTGTTTTTATTAGAAGAAAAATAGAAATTATTATCTTCGAATGCAGTATAGGGAATGTGCAGGGGAATTGATATAAAAGAAAAAGTAATAAAAAAGCCACTGGATGAGTGGCTTTTGCTTCCGCTAAAACTTAGCGCGCACGGTATGTGATACGACCCTTAGTCAAATCATAAGGAGTCATTTCGACCTTCACGCTATCGCCAGTCAAAATACGAATATAGTGTTTACGCATTTTACCAGAAATATGGGCAATTACTTCGTGACCGTTTTCTAAACGTACACGGAACATAGTATTAGGAAGCGTCTCGGTGACAACGCCTTCGAACTCGATGAGTTCCTCTTTATTGGCCATAGCCTACCTGAATGAATAAATTGGAAAGGCGCAAATTATAGTCAATTTTTTCGCAAAACACAAGGTGTAACGGGCGTTAGACTGATCATCTGTCAGTAAAATAAGCGAAGTGTGAGTTTAAACTTTTTAACTAAAAAGCGTGTGGTATCTGTTGTCAGTTTGGTCAATCACAGTTAATCTAATTTCAATCTTTTTAAGTATAAATGAAGTACATACAAGGAAGGTTTTTGAGTGAGTCAGCTAACGGATGCATCAGTCGTATTGCGTTTAGGCTATCAGGCGATTCGTCGTGCAGGTTTGCCAACAGAAGAACTTCTGACGAAAGCAGGAGTCGCTTTAAATCAGGTGGAGACCAATGACCGTACTCCGCTTAGTGCTCAGTATGCCTTCTGGGTTGCCGCAGAAGAGGTCAGTAAGGACCCGGATATCGGATTGCATCTGGGTGAACATTTGCCGCTCTATCGCGGACAGGTGATCGAGCATCTGTTTATTTCATCAGAGAATTTTGGTGAAGGCTTGAAACGTGCACTGGCTTATCAGCGTCTGATCAGTGATGCCTTTCATGCCAAGCTGGTGGTCGAAGACGATCGCTGCTATCTGACCAATGGTGAACAGCCTTTTGCTGAAAGTCTGGTCAATCGTCACTTTACCGAATGTGCGATGTCGGGTGTGCTGCGTTTCTTTAAATTTATTACTGAAGGCCGCTTTGAACCGATCTATATCGATTTCAATTTTTCCAAAGGCGCGGCAGATGAAGAATATTTCCGGGTTTATGAATGTCCGGTAAGTCTGGGCCAGAAAGAAACCCGTTTGTATTTTGATCCCAGTATTCTGGATTTCCCGCTTTGGCAGGCAGAGCCGGAACTGTTGCAGCTACATGAACAGCTGGCAATTGAAAAATTACAGGAACTGGCTCGTTACGATTTAGTCGGGGAAGTGCGTCGGGCTATTGGCTCTACTTTAGAAAGTGGTGAAACAACGCTAGAAACTGTAGCCGCTCAACTGAATATTACTCCACGCCGTTTACGTACCCAGCTCAGTGAGGCTAATACCAGTTTCCAGCAGATTCTGTCTGATTATCGCTGTCGTCTGGCTAAACGTCTATTGGCGAGTACCAATGAAAGTGTGGAGCGGATTGTTTATCTGACTGGATTCTCGGAGCCAAGTACTTTTTACCGTGCGTTTAAACGCTGGACCAATGAAACACCGGTGGAATATCGAAAGCGGAAACAGCGTTAATCTTTAAAATCTAAAATCCTCCCCCAACCCCTCCTTTAATAAAGGAGAGGAGTTCCTCCCTTTTTCAAAGGGAGGTTAGGAGGGATTTAAAAATTAAAAATAATTAGCTTATTCCGGCATATTTAACCAGTATGGACCCAAAGGTACTTTGGGTAGGTCAAAATACTCTGGATATTCAGCCTGGATAAAATACAGACCGTCCGGTGGTGCGGTAACACCGGCTGCTTTACGATCTTCTGCTGCAAAAATATGGTCAATATGGTCAACCCCATACATGCCTTGGCCGATTTCCAGCAAACAGCCCATGATATTGCGTACCATATGATGCAGGAAGCCATCCGCCTGAATATCTAGAATCAGATAAGGCCCATGCTGGATCAGGCGGCAGTGACGGACGTGACGTACCGGCTGATTGGACTGGCAGGCTGCTGCACGAAAACTCTCAAAGTTATGTGTGCCTTCAAACTTTGCAGCCGCTTCAATCATCTTTTTGACATCAAGTGGATAGTAAATATGAGTGACCTGTTTATGCAGCAAGGCAGGGCGTACCGGATGGTTATAGACAATATAACGATAACGGCGTGCCTGTGCTTTAAAGCGTGCATGGAAGCCATCATCCATCTCCTTGATCCATTGGATTGAGATATCCTTAGGTAACTGGCTATTTGAGCCCATTAACCAGCCTCGTTCAGAACGCAAGGCATGGGTATCAAAATGTGCGACCATATTGGTCGCATGCACGCCGGCATCGGTTCGGCCTGCACCATGCAGAATAATCGGTTCATCGGCAATTTTACTGAGAACCTTCTCGATGGTTTCCTGAACACTGATTACGCCCGGTTGTTGAGTCTGCCAACCTCGATAATTCGTTCCACAAAACTCAATTCCCACCGCAAAACGCTGCATAATGACCTCAAAACCTGACTAATCGTACCAATGGGCATGCCATTGTTCTACCGTGTCATATTGTAAATACATTTTTAGGGCTTTTGCATAAAGATCAGCATGGCCATAACTTTCATTGAGTAGAATTTTGCAATCATGCACCCATTCAGCAATGGCATAACGCTGATCGGTGGCACCGAAAGGCACTTGAGTAGTTAAGACCGAGATAGAGCCTTTGGCATAGAGCTGATTGATAAAATCTACGATCTCTGGATTGACGGCCAGATTGCCGGTTCCAAAGCCTTGCAGGAATAGAAAATGCGGAGGATAGGCCAAAATATTTTTCAGATTATTGAACTGTTGAACTAAATCGATCGGCTGCATCATCAAGCTCATACAGTTAAAATCCAGAGCTTTGGCAATATCGTCTGCTGTAACCTGATGACTTTGCTGGTTGGCCTGAATAGCGATATGCGCATCCAGACCAGTAAAGGCATTCAGCTCAGTGGTATGTTGCTTTAAGGCAGTTTGAGCATGAATCAGTTGCTGATGAAAAGCCAGATAAACACCTGCATTACACTGAGTTACTGAAGCGAGCGCAAAGCTCAGATTGTCCATGGCATCGCTAAATTCGCGTTGCGCATCGCCTTCAGCATTCAGGAGGGGATACTGGCTGCCAGTCAGCACAATATGAGCCGAATTCCCCATAAAATGTGCCAATACTGCGCTGGCATAGCTCAGGGTATCTGTCCCGTGAATAATCACAAAATGTTGTATCTGCTGTTCAGATTGCAGATTTTGGATAAATTGCACCAGTTCTAACCAGTCTGTAGCAGTACAGGCACTACTGTCCTTAATCACAGGAGCGCAGTAATACTGAATGAACGGTTGATCTGTAAGTAGCTGTTCCAGTTTTGGAATAAATAAATCGGCAGACATAGGGGCGAGCGGGTCACCGACACAGCCAAAGGTGCCGCCCATATAAATCAGTGCAATATCTTTTATCATAAAAAAGCAGCCAAATGTGACTGCTTTAGTTTAAAGGGAAATTGATTAAGATGCGATTTGATTCAGCAACTGATCGGCTTGCTGACGTTGTGCTGCTGTATATTCAGCTTCACGTTCAGCAATGACTTCACGGGCAGCTGCATAAGCGCCTAACTGGATATATTGCTGTGCCAGCTCCAGGTTAAGGTCCGCTTCATTAACTTCCATCAGCTCTGGGAAAGACTGCACCAATGGATCATGTTGATCGGTTGCTGTACTTACTGGCGCTGTCGGAATCTCAAAATTCACCCCTGTAGAAACAGGAGCTTCTTTTACAGCTTCGACATTATCAAGTTTAAAATCTAGTCCAGATGTTTCAGTCGCAGCAGGCGTTTCAGTTGCAGGCGTTGCAATATCGAGGCTAGACAGGTCAAACTCAGTCGCAGGTTCGGCTGTTTTTTCCGCAGCAGGTGCTGGAGTGTCTAGAGAGAAAGAAAAATCTAAAGGCTGGATTTCTTCTGTTGTTGCAGGCGCTGATTCTGTTTCTAAAGATACAGATGGTTCAAGCTCAAGCTTAAAATTCAGAACTGGTGCTGACTCAGTTGCTGCTGTTGGAGCAGTCTGGGTTTCAGCAGTACTCATCTGAAGATCAAATTCAACTGAATTATCTGATACAGGCGGAACTTCTTCCGTTTTTACTGGCTCAGCCGCTGGAATCTTCGGTTCAAAGTTGAACTCTAAGGGTTGGATATCAGGTACTGGTTCCGCTACAGCAGCTGGTTTACTCGGTTGCAGTTCCTGTTGTAATGCATCAAATGCCTGTTCGTTTGAAGCGGGGGCGGCAACCAGGTCTGCAAAGGCATCTGTAGAAGGTTTGCTTTCCTGTACAGGAGGGGTTTGTGGCTGAGCACTTGGGAAATCAATAGTATCCTGAACAGCGACCGAAGAGTTTTCAAACTCACGCTTTTTGACCTCAGCCTGAGCCAGAATATCTTCCAGTTCCAGAGAGCGAACATGGTTAATCAGCTGTGAAATCGCAAATTCATCTTTTTGCAGGATATGAATGTCGAGTAGCAGTAAATATAACTCATGTTGAGAATTATCGCGATTCAGTGCCTGATTGATTTGCGCTTCAGCTGCAAAGAAATTACGTTCCTGAATCAGACCTTCAATTTTCTTGCGTGTTTCTGCTGATAGAGGCGTTGCTGATTTTTTAACGACTCCGGCTGGCTCGACCACTTTGGTTCTTTGTGAAGTGGATTTTGACGCAGCGCCAGGTTTTTTCGCTTTTACAGTTTTAGTTTTTGCTTTATCTGATTCTTGAGCATCTTGTCGTTTTTTTACGACAATTAATACGATGATCAATATCACTAATGGAATCACATAAATCAGCATGTTTTACCCCTTGGGGATAGAGTCATTAAGTTCGCCTATCCCAATAAATCGTCATGTGTAACTTTTTAATTAATTGGCTTTTTATCTGCCTGTTGTGCTTTAAGCTGCTGTTGTAGCTGGGCAAGACGAGCATTTAATAATTGAATTCTGTGATCCTTCTGATTGAGTGCCAATTCTAGTTCAGTTACGTTTCTCTGTAATTTAACGGTTTTTTCACGGGCTGTCATAACTTTTAATGACAACTCTTTCGAAGTTCGATTTTCTTTTGTGTTTGAGTTGGCAGAAACCTGGCCGGAATCACGTTGATTCTCGGCAACCAGGCTCATTTCAGCCTCATTCAGACGATATTTGGTTTTTGCAGCAGGTTTAGAGGGTGCTTGAGCAGACTTAATTGCTGCGGCCTGTATCGGAGTTTTTGCAGTATGGATGGTTGCTAAATTAAGCGCTGCACCTTTACGCAAGCGGTTAGCATCGCCTCCAATAAAAGCATGTTCATTTTCACGTTTGATCTGCTGCATGACCTCACTCACTGGACGCTGCTGTTCATTGGCAATCCTGGAAGCAATGCCCCAAAGCGACTCATTTGACTGTACCACATACGTCGGCTTGATCTGGGTTGAGGTGCTTTGTTTGATGGCTGCCGGCTGTGCCTGAGTTTTAGTCGCTAAATTTGGTTTGTCCTGTGCAGTGCTGGATGCCGCCTGCTTGCGAGCCTGTTGTTCTGCATATTTTTTGACAAGTGGATCACTGGACACCATCTGGTTTTCAGTGCTTGTCGGTGCAGAAACTTGCGCTGAGGCTGCATTTTTATTTGTTGGATCTATTGTAATTTCAGCTGGTTTTGTTTCAGCCTGAATTTTTGTAGCTGCAGCCTGTAAGTTTGACGTTGCATCTGCTTGAGCCGCAGTCGCGTGAGCTGCTTTGGATGAAGTATTCACTGGCGCAGTGTTTACATTGCCAGCTTGCTGTGAACTATGACTTGTCGCTGCTACCGCAGTTTCAGTATTAAGTTTTGTTGGGCTTGTGACTTGAGCTGCAATACTCGATGTCGGCTCATGGGTCACAGCAGCTAACGCTGTTTTAGGAATCGAGCTGGCTGATAATGCAGGAGGTGCTGTGTTTTGTAAGGCTAACGGTTTTTCTGCCACAAACGGGGTGGTTGGTTTGGATTGTGCATTGGTATAACGCGTACTCACCGGTAAGTTCAGGGCAATATCTTTTTCACTCACGACTACGACAGGCGCGAGGGGCTGTTCATTCTGTTTCAGGCTGGCCTGTAACAAATCAGTTTTAGGTCTTAATGCAGTACGGATATGCTGTAGGCGTGCTGCATTGCCTTCCTTGATTTTGACAATGATATTTAATTCACGATCAGTGACCGGGCGCGAGGAGGTAATGGTAATAACCCCAGTACCATTACTGTTGCGACGGGTGAAAAAATTTAAATGACCCGGTGGCTGATGCGATGCACCCATAGAAATCAGGTCTTCTGGCGAGGCTAAACTTACCTCAATGGGCAAGTTAATATCTGATTGACGGAAATTCATTTCCGCATAAAGCAATTCCCCAGGTGCAGACTGGATTTGTACCGAATCTACATTAATCGCATAGATATTTTGTGAAGCAACAATGGCTAAAATGGCAAGCTTTAATTTGTTATATACAGTCATCTGTGAGCTCAGTCATTATCGCATAGCGAAAATTATAGATTAACGGGATGTTTGTTTTTTGTAAAATACTTACGCAATAGTTACACAAAAAAGCCGATCAATAAAGATCGGCTTCATGCTTTATTTCCTGACGGAAACTTAAGAGTTTTTATAGTCAATCAAGATGCGCAGCATACGACGTAAAGGTTCTGCAGCACCCCAAAGTAACTGGTCACCTACTGTGAATGCACCTAGGTATTCTTTACCCATGTTCAGTTTACGCAGACGACCAACAGGTACAGTTAATGTGCCAGTGACTGCAACAGGAGTCAGGTCAGTCATTGAGGCTTCACGGGTGTTTGGCACGACTTTAGACCAGTCATTTGCATTTGCAATGATATCTTCGATCTCATCCAGTGGAACGTCTTTGCGAAGTTTCAGGGTTAATGCCTGAGAGTGACAACGCATTGCGCCGATACGTACACAATGGCCATCAATCGGTACGATCTGCTGGTTACCTAGAATCTTGTTGGTTTCAGCCTGACCTTTCCATTCTTCTTTAGACTGGCCGCTTTCCAGCTGCTTGTCGATGTATGGAATCAGAGAACCTGCTAAAGGTACACCGAAGTTTGCAGATGGGAAGCCTTCACCACGTTGCAATTCAGCAATTTTAGAATCAATGTCCAGAATTGGAGAACGTGGATCATCCAGCAAGTCTTTGGTATTGTTATATAAATAACCCATACCAGTAATCAGCTCACGCATGTTTTGCGCGCCAGCACCAGAAGCTGCCTGATAAGTCATTGAAGTTGCCCATTCCACCAGATTGTTCTGGAATAGACCACCTAAGCCCATCAACATCAGGGAAACAGTACAGTTACCGCCCACGAAAGTTTTGGTGCCTTTGACCAGACCGTCTTTGATCACATGCATGTTCACCGGATCAAGTACGATGATTGCTTCATCATCCATACGCAGGGTAGATGCTGCATCAATCCAGTAGCCATCCCAGCCTTCAGCTTTGATTTTTGGGAAAACTTCAGTGGTGTAATCGCCACCTTGACAGGTAATAATGACATCCATTTGCTTCAGACTGTTAATGTCTGTTGCATCCATAAGTGCTGGGGCAGTCTTACCACCAAATGCCGGAGCTTCACCACCCGCATTACTGGTAGAAAAATAGAATGGCTCAAAATGAGCAAAATCATTCTCTTCAACCATACGTTGCATAAGGACGGAACCCACCATCCCGCGCCAACCGACCAGACCTACTTTCATGTCACTTTGCCTCGGTGCGTTAAAAAATCAAAAGGGATTCGAGTGTATCAAAAAGGGACGTGACTGCAAGAGCTACACAATCAAAACATCAATATTCTTGAGCGAAATATCTGCTTTATGATACATACAAAATTGATAAAGCAATTTTTCTTTTAGAAAAAATAATAACTTAGTAAAGAGTGTATCTTATGGTAGGGTTTATCCAGATCATGGCAATCGTGGTCATCTGGTCAAGTTTCTGGTCGCTGATTCCCCGAGATGAATGGTGGATTCGTGGTGCAGATTTTCCACGTTTACAGATTCTGGTTTTGGGCTTCATTGCCTTTGTTCTTTTTCTCCTGGTCGATCACCCATGGACGGCCTTCAATCAGCTGCTTTTTGTCGGCCTGATCGCTGCTTTGGCGTATCAGCTGAAAATGGTCTTGCCTTATACCTTTGTTTGGAAAAAACAGGTCAAGCAGGTCAAGCAGGATCAGCTGGATCCGGATCGTCAGATTTCCCTGATTGTTTCAAATGTTCTGACCACCAATACTAAATATCATTTACTGATTGAACAGATCCAGACGCATCAGCCAGACTTGGTCTTAACGCTGGAAACCGATCATGCATGGCAGGATGCGCTGGCCGTCATTGAGCCAGATTACCCCTATCGGGTACCTGTACCTTTGGATAATCTGTATGGCATGCATCTGTACAGCAAACTTGAGCTGAGTGAAACCGAGGTTAAATTTATTCTGAGTGATGAAATTCCCTCGATTCATACCAAGGTCTTGTTACGTTCCGGACAGCCGGTACAGCTCTATTGTCTGCATCCGAAACCACCAAGCCCAACTGAAGCCAAAGATTCAACCTTACGTGATGCGGAATTGCTGATTGTAGGGGACCAGATTAACGATCTGGATGAAAGCTGCATTGTGATGGGAGATCTGAATGATGTGGCCTGGTCACGCACGACACGTTTATTTCAGCGTATTAGTGGTTTGCTGGATCCGCGTGTCGGCCGACGTTATGTGAATACTTTTCATGCCGATTATCCCTTATTGCGCTGGTCGCTTGACCATGTGTTTCACAGCACCGATTTCGCTCTGGTGCATATGGAGCGCTTAAAACATGTCGGATCAGATCATTTTCCGGTTTATCTGGTATTACAAACTGGGCGGGTATTTGAGCATCATCAGGAAGCGCTGGAAGAAACGGATCAGGATGATCAGGAAGCCAAAGAAGCGATTCAGGAAGGAATTGAAAAGGCAGAGAAAGAAGAGAAAAAAGTCACTGATAAGATTGCGATGGCTTATAAGAATGAGGGGAAATTCTTATAGTTTTAGCTGAAAAGTGTACGATATTGCTTACAGCAGTTTCCGCTTCTTGCGAATGGGCAGTACAGAGGAATCCACGTATTCTAAGCTCATCAGCACAGGGAGTCGAGAAAGGATATTCTCATAAGGAAGACGAAGCTGAATGAAAACATCATGGAAATGATGCTGAAAGGGAAATCACAACAACGAAGAAGCAATTATAACATATGAAAGCACAACCTCATTAACCCGGGTTTTACAGGATGTAGAACCCGGGTTAAATTATTTTTGGCTCATTTTTTTTATTATAATTAATTGATTATTAAAATAAAATTTAAATTAAAAAATGGATATTACCTGAATGGAAGTTATGATTTCCGATCATGATTCAGTCAATGAATTCGAAGTGCTACAGCTCTATCTTGTCAATCAATGGTCAGCTGCAGAAAAACCTCAATTGCTTTTAAAGGCTTTGCAGCATTCTCATAGTCTGGTGACGGCACGTATCAACGGTCGGCTGGTCGGCTTGGGAAATGCGATTTCAGATGGTTATCTGGTGGTGTATTTCCCACATTTATTGGTTCACCCGGAGGTGCAGCGACAGGGTATTGGTCGTCTGATCATGCAAGAAATGCTGCAACGTTATTCAGGATTTCATCAGAAAATTCTGGTGACTGATCAGCATGCCACTGAATTTTATAAAGCTCTAGGCTTTGAGCGTGCAGGGCATACACAAGCAATGTGGATTTATCAGGGAACCGATCATTGATTTTTCTTGCCAATAATAGCGTTCATATTAATTCTAGTTCTTAATAGATTTTATCGTAGCCTTCAGGACGGGTCTTAAAGCGACGGTGGAACCACATATATTGCGTCGGTGCAATGCGCAACTGGCGTTCAATAATCAGATTTACCCGGGTTGCATCATCGACTTCATCCGCACTTGGCAGGTTCTCTACCGCAGGCTCGATCAACACACAGTAGCATGGATCTTTAATATCACCAGTTCGATAAAAATAGAGTGGAATGGCAGCGGCTTTGGTCATTTTTAATAAGCGACGATGTGCAGTGACTGTGGCTGCAGGTACTCCAAAAAAGGGTGCCATCACACCCTGTTTTAAACCAAAATCCTGATCCGGACTGTACCAGATAGCATGGCCATTTTTCAGGTTACGCACCAGACCGCGCATATCATCATGGTCAATCTGGTTGGCATAAATGGTGGCACGGCAGCGGTAAATCAGCATATCGAGCAAGGGATTATTTTGTGGTCGATACACCACATCCGGCTCAAAATACTGTGCACATAAATAACCACCAGCATCCAGCAAAGTCGAGTGGGTACCGAGCAATAAAGCCCCTTTACCTTCTGCCTGAGCCTGCTGGATATGTTCCAGCCCTTCAATCTGTACCCGGCCTTTAAACCATTTTGGACAGTACCAGGCATTCAAGGTCTCAAATACACCGAGCATCTGGTCAATAAAGACCATACGAGCATTGTCCTGAACTTCTTGAGCTGACCATTCAGGGAAACAAACTTCCAGATTGCGAAGCGTGGTTTCACGGCGAGATTTCAAATATTTAAATGCCATCTGGCCGAGTAGACGTGCCAGACGATGCTGAGTCGCCCAAGGTAAGATAGCCAGAATCATCAGAAATACAATACCCACCCAGATGCCCCAGTATTGCGGCAACAGGAATGACCATTGAAATTCACCGGGTTTGTATTCTGGCGTTCGACTCATAAATTCAATATTTGAAATCAAAGATGTCAGCAGTGTAGCAGAAGAGCTTTTTGAAATAAAAAACTGTAAAATAAAAAAGCACCTGTACGAATACAGATGCTTAGTGACTAGGCGATTTAAAGATTAGCCTTTGGTCATATTTTCCAGTTCGTCCCAACGTTCCATTTTTTCCAGCAAAATCTCATCAATTTCGCCTAAACGTTCAGAGGCCTTGGTCGCTGCTGCTGCATCTGTGACAAACCACGAGCCATCCGCCAGTTTGTCAGAAAGTTCAGCTTGTTCTTTTTCCAGTGCTTCAATTTCAGCCGGTAACATTTCCAGTTCACGCTGATCTTTGTAGCTGAGTTTTTTCTTCGGAGCCGATGCTACAGGTGTAACTGCTGCTTCAGCTTTGGCCTGAGCTTTTTTGACAGCCATTTTCTGGTCAACCACAGTTTGATCTGGACGTTGTTCCAGATAATCCTGATAGCCACCGACATATTCATCAATATTGCCTTTGCCATCAAAGACCCAGGTTGATGTGACGACATTGTCCATAAAAGCACGGTCATGCGAGATCAGTAGCAGGGTGCCTTTGTATTCCGCCAGCATTTCTTCCAGCAGTTCTAGCGTCACCATATCCAGATCGTTGGTCGGTTCGTCCATCACGATCAGGTTGGATGGTTTCAGTAATAGTTTGGCGAGCAGAATACGGTTGCGTTCACCACCTGAAAGGGCTTTAACTGGCGTACGGGCACGTTCTGGGGAGAACAGGAAGTCTTGTAAATAGCTATAGATATGACGACGTTGGCCATTCACATCGACATGATCTGAACCTTCCGAAACGTTATCTTTAACTGATTTTTCCAGATCCAGCACATTACGTAGCTGGTCAAAATAAGCAATTTCCAACTGGGTACCGGTTTTGACTGTACCGCCATGCTCGATTTCTCCCAGAATGGCTTTGATTAGTGTAGTTTTACCGACACCATTATCACCCACCAGACCGATCCGATCGCCACGCATTACCAGCGCCGAGAAATCATTAATGATCGGTGCATTGTCACCAAACTTCACGCTGAGATGTTCAATCTCGAACACCACTTTGCCTGAACGCTGTGCTTCCTGAGTCGACATGTTGACTTTGCCTTGCTGGAAGCGGCGTGCTTTAGACTCTTCACGCAATTCTTTCAGAGCACGGACACGACCTTCGTTACGGGTACGACGTGCTTTAATGCCTTGACGAATCCAGGCTTCTTCTTCAGCGAGTTTTTTCTCGAACAGGGCATTCTGTTTTTCTTCTGCTTCCAGCTGCTGAGCTTTTAGGTCGAGGTAACGTGAATAGTTGCCTTCATAGCTACGCAAAATACCACGGTCCAGCTCGACAATACGGGTCGCAATACTGTCCACAAAGGCACGGTCATGCGAAATAAACAGTAAGGTCAAGTTATTCTGCTCGAGCAAGAATTTTTCCAGCCATTCAATACTTTCGACGTCCAGATGGTTCGTCGGTTCGTCGAGTAACAGCACATCAGGTTGGGTGAGCAGGGCACGTGCCAACAGGACACGGCGTTTACGACCGCCAGATAAATCGGCCAGATCCGCTTCAGGATCCAGTCCCATTTTACTTAGGATTGAATTAACCTTAGTTTCTAAAGCCCAGCCATCCAGCTGATCCATCTGATGCTGCAAATGTCCCATGCGGTCACAGGCTTCCATATCACCGAGCACGCAAGCTTCACTGGCTTCATGGTAAGCACGCAACACTTCTGAAGCTTCACCAGCGCCGTCGGCAACAATATCTGCAACCTTGCCGGAATCCATTGGCACGTCTTGGGCCAGCATGGAAATGGTGATGCCATTTTGTAACGAAACTTCACCACTATCCGGGAGTAAACTTCCTTCAATCAGTTTAAGTAAGGTAGACTTACCCTCACCATTACGGCCAATCAAACATACTCGTTCACCGCGTTCCAAATTAAAGTTGGCGCCGTCGAGCAAGGCAGGTCCGCCAAATGCCAGTTGGACATCCCTTAAAGTAATATAGGCCATAATGTTAATGTTTCCTGAAATCCCAAATGAGGACTTAAAATGACTAAACAACAAAATCTAAATGATCAGGCGTCATTTTCCGCACCCATTGAAGATTTGCAAGTGCGAATTGCATTTTTAGATGATTTAGTTGAACAGCTGAATCAGCAGGTCACTCGCCAGAATCTGGAAATTGCCGATTTAAAAAAACAAATGCAGTTGTTATATCAACGTGTTGAGTCTGCAGACTTGTCCGAAGGGATTGATGCTTTTGATCCGGTCACCAACCGTCCCCCGCATTATTAATTTACAAATAATTTTTAAAAAGAAAACAAAAAGAAAGCCCTCCAGTCGTGATAATGCCAGTCAGTTAAGCAAATATTAGTAAAATGTAGTAAAAATGAGTGTATGTAAATACGCTCATTTTTTTATGACTTTATCTGAAAATTTAGATTGCACCCTTCAACATTCTTTACCTTCACTT
>NZ_VPBW01000032.1:0-32722 GCF_013418535.1 Acinetobacter sp. YH12137
CTCATGAAATACGGTATTCTGATGTGACAAAACCTGAATCCTGGTCGTTAAAGTGTTTGTTTGCACTCATATTTTAACTGTTAGGACTCAGGTTTTTTTATTTAAAGCAAACTATGGGACAGCAGTGTCTTCGTGGCTGCTTTTTTTACGTCATTTTTTGAGTGAAATACTGCTGGCCATCTTCAAAAATCACCAGATTTTCAGGCCATCTTAAAGCCCCGAGATGATGGGCAAACTCAGCCTGTTGCTGACGATCGCGATAACGCCTACCCACTGAATAGTCGACACAAAATACATTCTGCTGCTGACCAAACCATTGCAAGGCATCAATATGCTTAAACAGACCGGATTTTTCTTCGGTGGTTTTAAAGTTTCTCCAATAATGGCCAATCACCACAGGTATCCTATCTGTATAACGCTCCCACCATGGCAAACGGTCAATCATACGCCAGCGCCCCCCTGCATAGACTGGACGTTGTGCAATTTTTTCTGCGCCTGAGCTTAAGGTACGAATCGGATTTTGCATCTGGTCGCGTAACTCTTTTTCAGCGATATATTTTAATAAGGGAATACTGGCTGCTGGATCCTTGAATTGTTCCTGATATTGCTGCTGTTCACTCTGGATATATTCATCAAAGCCTAAAGTCTGTAACTCAAGCTCATTTTTCAGGACAAAATGATCATAAGCCTGTCTGATTGAATTAAAAGGAACAGATTTCAATTGTTGAATTGCCTGCGTATCCCAGCAAGCATGCACAATTCTTAAATGGGGTGCATCTAGAGCCAAAGGCAGGCTGTTTAGAAATTCTAGAATCCATGCACGATCCTGAATTGAAGCCTGAACTGAATCAAAAGTTTTGAGATCATCCTGATGCGGTGAACCAAAAAACCAGCCATTACCTTCCCGTAGCGTATCGGTTAACAAGTTGATTTCATGATTACCCAGAATGCATTGCGCATTGCCATTTTCTATTAAGGTTTTAACCTGTCTGATGACAGCGATACTGTCCGGTCCACGATCACACAGATCTCCGACAAAAATCAGTTTACGCTGTTCAGGATGACGACCTTGCAGATCGTAGCCCAATACTTTTAATAATTGATGTAGCGCATCAATCTCACCATGAATATCGCCAACAATATCCACCGGACCATCAAAAGTCTGCTGTATGAATATCTGATTACTCATGGCTCTACCCTACCCAGGTCAATAAAACCTTTTTTTAATATAGCGCTTATACTTTAAATCAATATAACAAGTTCAGAATTATTTTTTAATCATTTCGATTATTCAATCAAATAACGATAGATCAGAAACTTAACTGAAATCTCATTTCTTCATTTCTTATCTAAATGTATATCTAAAAACAATAAAAAACCGGCGCCTAAGCACCGGTTTTATTCACTTTACGAGCTTTAAAGCTAGTACAGCCTGATTAAGCATTTAGTGATTCAATGATTTGGTTCAATGTAGCACTTGGACGCATTACAGCATTTACTTTCGCAGGATCAACCGCATAGTAACCACCGATATCTACAGATTGGCCTTGAACTGCATTCAATTCGCTTACGATCTTCTCTTCATTTTCAGCAAGAGACTGAGCGATCGGTGCAAATTTCGCTTTCAATTCTGTATCTTCGTCTTGCGCTACAAGTTCTTCTGCCCAGAATTTAGCCAGGTAGAAGTGGCTGCCACGGTTGTCTAGCTCGCCAGTACGACGTGATGGAGACTTGTCATTGTCAAGCAATTTACCAGTCGCAGCATCCAGTGTTTTCGCGAGCAGTTTCGCACGTGCATTGTTTTCTTTAATGCCCATTTCTTCCAGAGAAACAGCCAATGCCAAGAACTCACCTAGAGAATCCCAACGTAAGTGGTTTTCTTCTACCAATTGTTGTACGTGTTTAGGCGCAGAACCACCAGCACCAGTTTCGTACATACCGCCACCTGCCATTAGAGGCACGATAGACAGCATTTTCGCAGAAGTACCAAGCTCCATGATTGGGAACAGGTCAGTCAGGTAGTCACGCAGGATGTTACCAGTCACAGAAATCGTATCCAGACCGCGAGCAACACGTTCAAGTGTATAACGCATCGCACGTACTTGAGACATGATTTGGATGTCTAGACCTTCTGTATCGTGGTCTTTCAGGTATGTTTGAACTTTTTTGATCAGTTCGTTTTCGTGTGGACGGTACGGGTCAAGCCAGAAGATTGCTGGCATGCCAGAGTTACGTGCACGAGTTACAGCCAGTTTCACCCAGTCGCGGATCGGTGCGTCTTTCACCTGGCACATACGCCAGATATCACCTTCTTCCACGTTTTGAGACATCAACACTTCACCAGTTTCAAGGTCAGTGATGTTCGCAACACCCGCTTCAGGAATTTCGAAAGTCTTGTCGTGAGAACCGTATTCTTCAGCTTTTTGAGCCATCAGACCAACGTTAGGAACTGTACCCATAGTACGTGGGTCGAAGTTACCATTCCATTTACAGAAGTTGATCATTTCCTGATAAATACGTGCGAATGTAGATTCAGGCATAACTGCTTTACAGTCGTAAGGTTTACCGTCAGCACCCCACATTTTACCGCCAGTACGGATCATTGCAGGCATAGAAGCATCTACAATCACGTCGTTTGGAGAATGGAAGTTGGTAATACCTTTTGCAGAATCAACCATCGCAAGTGCTGGACGGTGTTCTTGACATGCATGAAGATCTTCAATGATTTCTTCACGTAAAGAAGTCGGTAAAGATTCGATTTTTTCGTAAAGACCAGCCATACCGTTGTTTACGTTAATGCCGAGCTCGTCGAATAATTTACCGTGTTTCTCAAACGCATCTTTGTAGTAAATACGCACACAGTGACCGAATACGATCGGGTGTGATACTTTCATCATGGTCGCTTTAACGTGTAAAGAGAACAGGATGCCAGCTTCTTTACAATCTTCTAATTCTTTTTCATAGAAGTCGCAAAGGGCTTTTTTGCTCATGAACATTGAGTCGATGATTTCGCCGTCTTGAAGCGCAACTTTTGGCTTAAGAACGATAGTTTCACCAGACTTGGTGATCAGTTCCATTTTCACATTACGTGCACGGTCTAAAGTCATAGACTTTTCGCCATGGTAGAAGTCGCCTTCTTGCATGTGAGAAACGTGAGTTTGTGACCAAGGTTTCCATTCACCCATAGAATGTGGGTGTTTTTTCGCGTAGTTTTTCACTGCTGTCGGCGCACGACGGTCAGAGTTACCTTCACGAAGTACTGGGTTCACTGCTGAACCTAGGCACTTGCTATAACGCGCTTTAATTGCTTTTTCTTCTTCAGTAGTCGGGTTTTCCGGATAATCAGGCAGTGCATAGCCCTTAGACTGAAGTTCTTTAATGCATGACGTCAACTGAGCAACAGACGCACTAATATTAGGGAGTTTAATGATATTAGTATCTGGGTCCTGAGTAAGACGACCTAATTCTGCCAGGTTATCTGAAACTTTCTGCTCATCGCTTAGATAGTCTGCGAATTCTGCAAGTACGCGTGCGGCTACAGAGATGTCTGTCTTAACAATCTCAACGCCCGCCGGCTTAGTAAAGGTCTCAATGATCGGCAGTAGAGAGTAAGTCGCCAATAATGGCGCCTCGTCGGTCAGTGTGTAAATGATTGTTGACTTTCCACCAGCCATATATAGCCCCTTGCTTTGGATTGAGTTTCTGATCATCAGGCTTTTGGCCTAATTTCAGCGAACCGGTTACTTAAATAAACTTTGAAAGTAGTGGTGCTGGTTGCACCTCAGTCAAAGGAATATCAATACATATTCAACTTTGCCTGAAAAATTCGTAAAAATTGTCAGCGTGATTCACCGACAGCAGTATTCTACGTGAAAATGAACCTTTTTTCGAATCGGCACATTGCCAAACCATGCGATTTGTGCATTAGAAGGTTAATTTGCAGATTTTGCTTAATTTTACCAAAAATTATAATTTAATCATTATGATTCAATTACTTAAATTAAAAATCAGACAAATTCACCTATAAACTTAATGTGTGCTTAATTCGGTTTTTTGCCATCAATTTTTATCTACATGTTGGGTATCATGAAAATAAATTATCAATGGCCGTAATTTCCATAAGTATGGGTTAAAAAGCGAATTGAAACAGATCTGCTATTCCCTATCGAAATCTATGATCTGCACCTGATAAATTGATAGTTAATCCTAAAGACTTAAGACAACCTAAATAATAGTCACCTTTCTACTCTTTGTTCAGTTTAAATTATGTGCATTTTTTTAATTACCTTTACAAACACTGGAAATGTATCGACCGTAATTCAAATAAAAAAATGGTTCTATTGGTTTAATAGGCTTTAGATAATGCCAGTATGTTGGTTTAATTAATAAGAATCTTCTAATTAAATTTGGGTAGAATGCTGATTAATTTACAATAAGGACTTATTTTATGCTGAATTATTTAGTTAGTTTTTCGACATGGGCTGAGAGCAATTCAGGACAGATTCAGATTCTGATAGGCATATTAGCGCTAAGTCTTGCAATTTTTGGTTATAGACAAATAATTGAACAGATAAAAATTGCAAAAAAACATGAAGATCGTGCAGATGAACAAAGAAAATTTGAATTAAAGATACAATCCCTTAATATGTCACTCATAGCTTTAGATAAAAACGCATTAAAAATAAATAATTTTAAAAAAATATTGAAATTGTCGGAAGGGTCTATCAAATCACTCGATCAGAATAGCGAAGTAATAGAAGGTGATATTCGAAAGTTAATTACACTCACTAAAGAAAAAGTTAACCATGCTGAAGAAGTCCAAGAAGATATTTTTGATATGTGTAAGCGTATAAACAGAAAGAGCGCTTTCCATAGTCTAGATGAGCTAACTGCTATATATGATGTATTAATTTCTATAATAAATGATGCAAATAATACTGACTTAATGAGACATCACTTTACGATAACTGAAGATTAACAATCTCATATCACACAAAAATCCTCAGCCTCACTACTCACCCTACCCCATTAACTGAATAAGGCTTTTCGTATGCAGCCTCTAACATGTCAGCAATATCTTCGATCCCGGGTGTAGTAAGTATTTGCCAGCACTTTGATATACGCCCAGTGATCAGGGCCAGCACATCAATCGATAATTTCTATTTATTCACAAAGAGTTGAGTGCTTTATGTCGCGTGTCATAAAAATGAATATCTGGAAGCCCTGCCTTTTGCTTTCTACGTTTCCATATCAACTTAAATGAATTCTCTTTTTGAGGGATTAATATTAAGTCCGTCATATTGAATCAAATCCAGAAGCTCTATAGCCTTTATAGTTAACGGCATATTAAGTGCATCACCATTTTTAGTCTTTGGCAGATGAACATTTCTATCGTAAATATTTTTTATCTTTATACCCATTTCCCCCATCACATTGCAGTTTTAAGTGCAAACCGAAATGTCCATATAACAGAATGATCTGACCTTATTCATAGCATTATTTTATTATCAAAAGATTCAATGTACTTTCTTATTCTTGGCTCAGTTAATTTCATGACGTACTTTCCAAAATTCTTGTCGTAACCTTGACGTAAATTAAGCTGTATAATCGGTAAAAAGCAGCGATTTTAAGGATAACGCGGATAAAGATACTTTTTATTGTAGGTATAAAAAAAGGGTTTTAAGCTACTGTTTTCGCTTAAAACCCTTATAACATTAGTTTTTGAATCCTGGTAGGTATATCCAGACTCGAACTGGAGACCTCTACGATGTCAACGTAGCGCTCTAACCAACTGAGCTATACACCTAGAATGCTTGGCATATTATAAATTTTTCGATCTCAAAACAAGTCTTTTCATTTAATTTTCAATATATACGTACAAGTTTTAAGCAAATCTTTGAATTGTTTCAGATCTTGGTTTGAGAATTCCCTGCCTGAATAAATTGATTTTTCAAATAGTCTAATTGCTTCAAAGAATACAGACTGATCTTTATCCTGAACTTGCTGAGATAGCCGTAACATCCACTGATGAAAAGTCTCTGCGGGTTGTCTTTTTAATTTTTTTTTCAAAGACTGATTAAACTGCTGAATAGAATGTTCAAAAGGTGACTGTAACTGCCGATTTTTAAAATAGATTTTTAAAATATAAAGCAGTACGAGTATGCCAATACCAGATATTAAAATAATTACGCTGGAATAGACTGAACTTAGGCCCAGTTTCGCTAACCAGCCCTGCTGTGATTCGGCATTATAGCCTACGACCTTACTTTGCCATTGGTAACTTGCATAATCACTCCAGACTCTTAGTTTGGTCAGCCATATATTACGGTGTGATGTCCAGCCAGAATTACTTGCCCATACTCGCTCATCTTGCGAGATTAAATTTTGCATCCCATCATCAATACGTTGCGGGGCTACCATTGCGGTAGGATCAAAACGCTGCCATCTTTGGTCAATCCAGACTTCTGTCCAGGCATGAGCATCCAACTGACGAACTTCCCAACTTTTCCCATCGGGCGCCAATTGTCCGCCTTGATAACCTGTGACCACACGTGCCGGAATTCCAACATATCGCATCAGCATCACGAAACTGGAAGCATAGTGTTCACAAAAACCCTGCCGAAATTTAAACAGAAATTCATCAATCCGGTTTTTACCGAGTACGCCCGGTTTCAGGGTATATACAAAATGATTTTGCTGATACCAGTTTAAGACTGTTCGGATATAACGTCGTGGATCCTCCTCACTTTGTAGATATAAACGCTGTGCCAACTGTTGTGCCTGAGTATCCAAATGGGCTTGAGTCTGGGTATTAAGTCGCTGAACAAATTGCTCCGGTAAAATACTTTCAGTATTTTGACTACCTAGCCATTGCAGATGAATCGGTTCTACTCGTTGGGTTAAACGCCTTGGTACGATACTCCAGTCCTGACGATTATAATAACGGCGTTCCAAAGGCATCGATTTTTCCAGGCCCATCACCCAGAACACAGAAGGATCAGCAGCCAGATATTGGTAATTCCACCCTGATGTGGATACTGGAACAACTTCTCCAGGCTGACGGATTAAAGGCTGCTGATTAATAAAGCTACTGGTCCAGCGCTGTCCATCATATTCATCTAGCACCAATGCCCGCCAATACAACTCTGAACGTGGCGGCAGTTTACTCACATCACCAATAATCCTGAAAGCTAGAGCATTAGATTGAGATAATTCAGCAATATCGCCCGGTGACATACTGTCACCGATTCCGGTTATACCTTTATTTTCTGGAATTGGGATATGCCAAAGCGGTGGCAAACGCGGAAAGAAAATGAATAACAAAATAAAAAACGGCAAAGCATAAAGCACAAATCTGCCGACATATTTGGCATCTTGCTGTAAGGCTATACGTGGTGATTGCTGACTCTGCTGAAACTCACTGGTCTGAATCCGGTATAAGCCAATTAGACAGCTTAATAAGCATAGAATAATCAAAACAGCCATGCCAAAAGACTGGCTATATAGAAATGAACTGGCCGCAACAAAAAGTGCAAAATTAAACAAGATAATCAGATCCCGCCGGTTTTTCGTTTCTAATGATTTGGCAAATAAAAAAGTGGAAAGAACTGCAACACCTGCCTCCACTCCAATAAAACTTTGGTGGCTAAGATAAATACTACCTAATGCTAAGGCCGTGAGAAGAAAAGTTCCTATTTTAGGAAATGGCTTTTGCCGTTTAAGAAAAATCCAGATACACAGTAAGCTAATGACAAAGATAATGCTGAGCAGCACCGGGATGAAAGCTACTTGGGCAAGGATGATCAAGCCTAGGGTCAAGACGATCGAAATTCGGATTTTTCCATCAATCATAGATTCACCCGTTATGCCTGAGCCAATAATTGTTTGGCCTTACGTAACTGTTCTTCACCTGCTCCCTGCGGCAATTCTGCCTGAGGTAAATGCAGTGCATATGCACATTGCTGCTGCTCACATTGCTCAATCAGTCCCATCATCAAGCCCAGTTTCTCCTCATGCGACTGGCTAGGCATGTGTTCATAATGAATCTCAAAGCTATGTTCATCCTGATACTGTTCAAAGACTTTGACATACAAGCCTTGCCCACGTGCAAACTGTTTCCAGGAAACCGCCTGCAATGAGTCTCCAGATTGATAATTTCGTAATTCACGGAACTCATCCATATCCGGTTCAAAGCTATTCTGATAAATCTTGTTTTCCGAAGTATTGTTTTGAGCTTTAGGTGCCACCCAAGCAAACTGATGATGATAAAGATAGGTCCAGGCTCGTACCAGGCCAAAGGGATAAACCGAATAGATCTGAATCACCGGATACTCAAATTTACCACGACGTTCAGCATAAAATGGCAGCACCCAATGCTGTTTCTGTTCACTCAGATAAACTTTCTCCAGCTGATTGCCGACCTTAATATACAGATAACGCGGCCGGGCTGTCGCTTGCTGAAAATAAAAATGCAGATTAAGTGCATGACCCACCTGCCCGACGTCTTCAGCAATCATTTCAATATCCAGATCATGCAACTGTTTAAAGGTCAGATAGAAGCTGACACATAGCACTGCACTAATCAGAAAGCAGAAACCTAAAATCAGGTTATTGGCATAGTTCACGCCAGCGATAAAGGTGATAAAAATCAGAACCAGATACAGATAGCCCTGCTGATAAATAAAGACCAGTACATCCTTTTGAGAAAGTCGTTTTTGCTGTGAAAATTGAAAGCGTTTCGCCAGCCAGTTTTGCCAGGTTTTATCCAAGAGCGGACTCCTTTAACTGACTGCGACCTGTTGCATCACATTTAATGTTTCTGCATCGCTCAGCCCCAGACGATGGGCGGCGACTGCCACAAAAACGGCTTGTACATCGTCCGGAGTTACGAAGCTACGTTGCTGAATAATGGCATTCGCCTGTGCTGCACGTTTAAGCGCCAGCAAACCTCGTGTTGATAAGCCTTGGCGTTTCTTACGGGTTTCTTCCGCAAGATCTAGCATATATTCCTGAACCGCTTCACTGATAAAAATCTGCTGGGTCAACTGCTGTAATTCCAGCACTTCATTTTCAGTAAATACATGTGCCAAGCTAGCGATCAAGGCAAAACGGGATTCTTGCTGTAATAACAGTTTTTCAGCATGACGGGATGGATAACCTAAAGACAGACGCATTAAAAAGCGGTCAAGTTGGGATTCAGGCAAGGCATAAGTGCCACTTTGAAATAAGGGGTTCTGGGTCGCGATTACCCAGAATGGCTTAGGCAAAGCATAACGTATCCCATCGACAGTGGCATAGCCTTCTTCCATCGCCTCCAGCAAGGCACTCTGAGTTTTGGGACTGGAACGGTTAATTTCATCTGCCAGCAAAATCTGGGTAAAAATAGGCCCCTGCTTAAACTCGAACTGATGTTCTTTCTGGTTAAACATATTGATACCGATCACATCACTGGCCAGCATGTCATTGGTAAACTGAATTCGCTGAAATTTCAGTCCTGCGAGATGGGCTAGGCTGCTTGCCAATGTTGTCTTGCCCAAACCGGGTAAATCTTCAAACAAGACATGCCCGCCTGCAATCAGACAGCATAGGGCTAATCTGGTCTGTGCATGTTTATCCAGAACAATGGCATTAATTTCTTGGAAAAATTTTTGAATCTTGGGTGCATAATCAGCCAGCTTCTGTTCAAGCTCATCATTGTTGTGCGCAATATCCAGCTTTTCTTTTTGTTTCATGCCCCAGATCACAATATTTTCCCTAATAAAACATGCTGTAGGATTAACATACACTGTTTTTTAAAATTCCCCAAAGATCAGTCATCTGCCGACTTTATTTCTGCAGAATAAATTAGGAATTTTAGAAATTTTATATGATTAAATTTCCTATAAGAGCCAATTGAAGCTTTAAGATTAAAGTTTAGAAAAATTACATTTTGATTGGCATATTTATTAGAGAAAACAGGTTATTAAAAACCTTTGAGATCTGAACTTATACCTAAAAGGTAAAGACTTTTAAAAATTTAAATTCCCAATGTCAAAATAGATCATAATTTTGTTTTATCTTGTTTGAATCCTAAAATTTGCCCGTAAAAAAGCGCCCCGAAAGGCGCTCATTTTATTCATCCATTAGCATGGACACTTCTTCATATCTCCACCGGCAGAGGGATAACGCGAATCTACACAGTGACGATAAAATGTTTTAGGGTCCATCGCTTCCAGATCAGGATGGTGCTTTTTCATATGCGCCAGATAGGTCTGATAATCCGGCACACCCACCATCAGGCGGAAACTCTGCTGTAAACGCTGCCACAACGTCGCAATCCGTGACCAGTTTTTCGGGTTCAGGATCAGGTCTTTTTGTGACATCACGGTCATCTTGATGATTTTATAGATAACCGCTTTTCCACCTTTAGCAAACTTCAAGTTCATGCGCTGCTCCTTAATGTCCTTTTGCAGGCTGAATTTCTTCAGGATCGCGATATACTGCTTCGGCTTCATTTACAGTTGGTACAGGGCTCGCCAGGGCACGACGGATCACGCCAATTGCAGCAAATAGCATTACAAATGCTACGATCATAAAGAAACCACAAAGTGCTGCGTTGATCTGGTTTGACATTGCGACAGTCTGCATTTCAGCCAGGGTTTTCGCTGGTGCCAGAATTTCATTATTCGCAATTGCCGTATTAAAACGCTCTGCCTGTGCCAGGAAACCGATCTTTGGATTTTCATGGAAAATCTTTTGCCAACCGGCTGTCATTGAAGTAATAAACAGGAATACGGTTGGAACAATGGTTACCCACACATATTTCTCTTTCTTCATCTTGAACAGGATGACTGTACCCAGAATCAATGCCATTGCAGCCAGAATCTGGTTACCAATACCGAACAATGGCCATAAGCTATTAATACCGCCTAATGGATCAACAACGCCCTGATAAACGAAGAAACCCCAGCCAGCCACAGCAACGGCTGTACCCAGCATATTACCGAAGAAGTTATGAGATTGTTTTACCGCAGGAATCACGATACCAACTGTATCCTGAACCATGAAGCGACATGCACGAGTACCCGCATCTACCGCTGTCAAAATGAATAAAGCTTCAAACAGAATTGCAAAGTGATACCAGAAGGCCATCATTTCACGGCTGTTAAAGATTTCGGTAATGATATGCGCCATACCAATCGCGAAAGTCGGTGCACCACCCGTACGTGACAGAATCGAGTTCTCACCTACTTCCTGAGCCAAGAGAGTCAGCGCTTCAGGCGTTACCACAAAACCAAGATTACGTACTGCTTCAGCTGCAGTATCTACGGTTGTACCTAGTAGTGCTGCTGGTGAGTTAATCGCGAAGTACACACCTGGATCAAGAATCGCGGCACAGATCAAAGCCATGATCGCAACAAATGATTCCATCAACATACCGCCATAACCGATTATCCGGATATCGCGTTCGTTGTTGACCAGTTTCGGTGTCGTACCTGAAGAAACCAGTGCGTGGAAACCGGAAATCGCACCGCAGGCAATGGTAATAAACAGGAATGGGAACATTGAACCAGCGAATACTGGGCCTGTACCATCAACAAATTTGGTAATCGCTGGCAATTTCATTTCCGGCATCGCGAACAGAATACCAATCGCCAGACCGGCAATCACACCAATTTTCAGGAAGGTCGATAAATAGTCACGTGGTGCAAGTAATAACCAGACGGGCAATACCGATGCAATAAAACCATAAATGATTAGTGCCCAAGTCAGCTCAGTACCCGTTAAGGTAAATAGCTGCCCCCAGTATGGATGCTGTGCAACGTTTTCACCATAGATAATGCCAAGCATCATCAATACGAAACCAATGATCGAAACTTCTGCAATTTTACCCGGACGGATAAATCGCATGTAGATACCCATGAAGATGGCGATCGGAATCGTAGCTGCAATACTGAATACGCCCCATGGACTATTGGTCAGTGCTTTGACAACCACTAGCGCCAATACTGCTAGGATGATGATCATCACACCCAGCGCACCAAGCATCACGATAATACCAGCAAAGGTACCCAGTTCCTGTTTTGCCATTTCACCCAGTGAACGGCCGTCACGACGGGTAGAAATAAACAGTACCAGGAAGTCCTGTACCGCACCTGCCAGTACCACACCGACCAGTAGCCAGATCGTGCCTGGCAGATAACCCATCTGCGCTGCAAGGATAGGACCGACTAAAGGACCCGCACCGGCAATCGCGGCAAAATGGTGACCGAATAACACGCTTTTATTGGTCGGCACATAATCCAGACCATCACCCAGACGATGTGCGGGTGTTAAACGGCGTGCGTTCAGTTCAAAAACTTTATTGGCAATAAATAAACTGTAGAAACGGTAAGCGATGCTGTACACACAGGCTGCGGCCAGTACCAGCCAGACTGCATTCACATGCTCACCACGACTGAGTGCAAGTATCCCGAAGGAGACTGCCCCGACTATGGCTACCAGGAGCCAGATGATTTTCGAAGCCATGGTTGACTTCTGTTGTAAAGTTTCCATTCAATCCCTCATTTTGTGAAGCATATAAATCAGCGTGATTTTTTTATTCGAGGTACTGCTGTTTTCCCTTGCGACTTTACGCTTGTTCCTTTCGAATTCCTCTAAGACTTTGGCATAAAAAAAGGGATGATTTTAGTCATCCCCTTTGATAATAGTCTATTTTCCGACCATTATGCACGTTCTAAATAGTCACCAGTACGAGTGTCTACACGAACGCTTTCTTCTTGCTGAACGAATAATGGAACACGTACTACTGCACCTGTTTCAAGTTTCGCTGGTTTACCGCCACCGCCAGAAGTATCGCCACGAACACCTGGATCAGTTTCAACAATTTTTAATACTACAAAGTTTGGTGGGCTTACTGTTAAAGGTACGCCATTCCACAACATGATAGTACATTTTTCATTTGAATCGTCTTTTAACCATTTTGCAGCATCGCCCATTGCTGTTTTATCAGCAGCGATCTGTTCAAAGGTTACAGGATCCATGAAGTTCCACATTTCGCCATCGTTGTACAAATATTCCATTTCTACTTCTACGATGTCTGCAGCTTCTAGAGAATCACCAGATTTAAAAGTTTTTTCCAAAACTTTACCACTGCGAAGGTTACGTAATTTAACGCGGTTGAACGCCTGGCCTTTACCTGGTTTAACGTATTCGTTTTCCATGATTGAACATGGGTTACCATCAAGCATAACCTTCAGGCCAGACTTGAAATCGTTCGTAGAATAATAGGCCATGATTGGCTCACTCCAAACTTACTAACTTTAAGCTATTGATGCTATGGGCTGTTGCAATGTCATTTAGCAAGTCTGACACGAACATGAGTTGCCACATGCACATTCATTTAATGTTGCGTATTCTAAATGAGCAATACACCAAGTCGCAACGAAAAAATCGGTTTTAACTTGCTGACACTGCTTAACTTAACATCAGCTATTCCAATACTGGTGCACAACCAGTCTTCTAAGCACATAAAAGTCTCTATGCTTTTGCATACCATAGCAAACTGATCGTGTTTAGAGAAATTTTAGCCAGCTTTCACATTCCCATCTGTAGACAAACTGCTAAACTGCGCACTTCTGGCTATCGCCTTCATCTTTTTTTGATCTTCCGGCATGACACAGTATTTATATCAAGAAGCAAATTGGCAATCGCAACTGAGCGACCTGATCACCGATCCACAGGAATTACTGCAAATTCTACAGCTTTCTCCAGATCAGCTGTTATCTGGTGCTCTGCTGGCCTCTCAAGCCTTTAAACTACGTGTGCCGCGAGCTTTTGTTTCCAGAATGCAGCCAGGCAATCCTTTAGATCCACTTTTATTACAAGTGTTACCGCATCATCTGGAACTGGAAGACCATCCGGGATTTGTCACCGATCCCCTAGGTGAAGAACAGGCCAACCAGCAGCCTGGTGTTCTACATAAATATAAGTCACGTTTTCTACTGACCTTAACCGGTGCCTGTGCAGTTCACTGTCGTTACTGTTTCCGCCGGCATTTTCCCTATCATGAAAACCTGCCTAAAAATGAGGACTGGATTAATATCAAACAATATCTGGAAAGCCAGCCAGATATTAATGAAGTAATTCTGAGTGGTGGCGATCCACTGACCTTATCTAACCGAAAATTAAAAATCTGGATTGAACGACTAGAATCGGTACCACATCTCAAATTTTTAAGAATACATTCACGAGTTCCTATTGTGATCCCAAACCGGATCGACGAAGAGCTGCTAAGCATGTTAAAAAACAGTAGGCTACGTATTATTCTAGTGGTACACTCGAACCATGCATCAGAGCTGGATGACCTGACCTGTAAGCAGCTTAATCAGCTGGTTCAGCATCAGATCACGGTACTCAATCAGGCAGTTTTATTAAAAGGGGTTAATGATTCTGCTCAAGTTTTGATTGATTTAAGCTATCGCTTGTTTGATGCTGGCGTGATGCCCTATTATTTACATGTACTTGATAAAGTAAAAGGTGCGCATCATTTTGATTTACCTGCTGAGCACATCAATGAGATTTATACAGAAGTTTTAGCGAACCTACCGGGGTATCTGGTTCCTAAACTAGTTCGAGAAATAGCGGGCGAGAAGAATAAGACACCGCTTTTTGGGGTTTCAACATTTTTGAGTTAAATAATAAAGATGAGTAAGCATACTGCAGACATTTTTCAGACAACGGCTGAACTCACCATAGAACAGCTAAGTTTTTGTCCCACAAATGCCAAAGCATTGCAGGAATGGGTCGCAGGAATTTCAATCCTGCAATTAGGGAATTCATCCAAGTCTCTGTTCAGTGCTTTACTGGAAATTTCCGAACTGAAATGTGCGGAAACCTTGCGTTTTGACCTGATTCAGGTATTGCACCCTACCCTTGAAAATGTTTTGGCCAGTCTTGAGAAACATTTCGTCAATCAGGGTCTGATCACGACAGATCGCAATGACCAGATTATTGAGCTGGCTATGCTGTTACGCAGCTATTTTGCCAAAATCTATATAGATATTGCCAAACGCTGTAATCATCAGCTGAATCATCAAAAGTTTTCACTATTTTCCCTGGGCAAAAAGAAAAGCCTGCAAAGTGCCCGGATGGTGTCCATCTACTATGGCCTGCAACAGTTAAGCCTACTGCTCTATCAACAGCATATGCTGTATAGCACACCTGGCGCTGGCCAGTGGTTGGCGGCACATCAGTTGCTGGAATGTGCGATGGAAAATAATTTCTATCAGACCAACATCAATCAGGTTCTTGGCACCCAGCACGAAATCCAGAATATTACCCAAGCCTATGCACGACTGATTTTGCTGGATATTTTCAATACCCATCAGATCCGCCCAGCTGAGATTCAGGGATTATATTTATGCAGTGCGGACTGGGCGAAACTGGTTCAGATTCTGCCAAAAGAAACCACACTGTCACGTTATGTGGTTGATGCCAGCAAAGATCATCCGCCTTTACTGAATTCTCATCAGGGTCAGCATTTCCAGCCAAGTTTCTATATTTCGACACAAAACCTGATGGAACACCTGACCGGCACTCAAAGCAAAAATGCCCAGTATCTGTCACGTAATGAAAAGCTGTTCCTGACACCTGCCCTGCATTTTCATATCTATAACCTGCTTTCGAATAATGTCGAACGCCGTCATGAACGTTATGAATATTCCGCACAGATCAATATCTGCTTTGGCTTAACGGTGGCGCATTTTTATCTGTCTAAGGGTAAAAACTTTAATGAAATGCTGGAACTGGAAGGCAATTATGGTTTCCAGAGCGAAAGCAGTTTTGTCAGCTCAATGCATAATACTGTTCCAAGCGGATTCAGTAGTATCAAGGCGCTCGATCGCGAAGCCAAACAGATTCATACCGCTGAAGTTCTCGATATCAGTGTCAATGGTTACCGGATTAAATGGTCAGGTATCACGCCTGCCAATCTGAAAACTGGTGAATTTATTCTGGTTCAGGAAAAGTCTCAAAGCCAGTGGCGTGGCGGAGTCATTCGCTGGATCAAACAGTCAGCAGATAAAAGTCTGGAAATTGGCCTGGAAATTCTGGCACAGGAACTGTTTCCTTGCGCAGTTTATGCCCGTACCGACAAACACAGTATCAATTATCAGCCAGCTATTCTGGTACAGATGACCCAGCTCGATCAGGTCTCAACCAGTATTATTGTCTCTGGCTCACAAATGTTTAGGGAAAAACAAACCATTCATTTACGACTTGGCCAAAAAGAACTCAGAATCTACCTGACCAAGGCACAGCTCATTACACAAAGTTTTATCCGTTTCGACTATGAATTATTAAATGATCAAGAAGAAGATGTCATCGAAAACTTTATACATAAGCAATTGAATGAAACTAGAAATCACGATTTATGGGAAGCATTGAAGTGAGAAATCCATTATTGTCTAAAAAGTTAAAACGTACTGAAACACGTTTACTGATCATTGATGATAATCAAATTAGATATAACCAAATCCGTGATCTCTTAACCAGTAATGAATATCAGGTCGACGCCGTTCTGCTTGATGATCTGCAATCTTTTGAAAAACAGTTAAACTTTAACTGGGACCTGATTATTTTTGGTCGTGCGTATGATCTGAAATATGAACAGGCCTTAAGTCTGGTTCAACTTTCGCAGCAACCTGATCTTCCTATTCTTTTGTTAAAACCAGAAGATTATCAGGCTGAACAATATGCCCAGTATATCCGTAAAGGCATTTTTGACATTCTGAATCTGGATTATCCAGACCGCTTCTTCCTGAATCTGGTACGTGCCCTTTCCTTTAGCCGTACCATGCAAGCCCAGCGCCATTTAATGGAAGAACTGGAAACTGCACAAAGCCAGGCACAATCACTGGTAGAAGACAGTAACCGTGCAGTCGCAACCATTCAGGAAGGCATTCATATTCAGGCCAATGCCGATTATCTCAAACTGTTTGGACTCAAAAGCGAGGACGATATTATCGGTCTGCCACTTTTAGACCTATTACAGCCGCAAGATTTAAATGATTTTAAATCCCGCTTTAAAAAGATTTCTCAGGGTCAGTTTGATTTAGGCCGTTTTGATATTACTTCTTCGAATCCAAATGTGGCTGCTGCCAACCCGCTAAAACTGGAATTTCTGGCCTCTAGTGCTGAAGAAGATGCACTACAAATTACGATTGATACAGCGACTAATCAGGCGAGTGCCTCTTCTGAAAAAGTTGCAAACAAGCCAAATACCTTACAGTCACTTAAGCGTGAACTCAATCGTGAACCGGCCAAAGCCAATGCATTGATCACGTTCTCCTTTGCTGCGTATGAGCCGCAAGTCCTGAATGGTGATTGGGCGACCTACATAGGTTATTTCCATGAAGTTAAGAAATTTCTAAAAGAGCAGGTTCGTATTCCACTCTTTAAACTGGAACATGATGTTCTGGTGGGGATCATTCAGGCAGATGCGCAAGACATTCTGGAATCCAAACTGGTCGGACTAGGTTCATTGACCAAACCACAGCTCATTACAGTGAATCAGCAAACTTATCCGCTCAATCTACGCATCGGTTATACCCTGCTTGACGGTGAGTTGCGTGATGAAAGCCATTGTAATGAATTAGTCGGTCGGGCCTTCTCTACTCCTTTACCACAAGCACAAAAAACGTCTGAATTTGTTCTGGATATTCCTGCAACGACTCAGGAATCGATTTCAATGCCGAGCATTGACTTCACGGTTTCAGAACCCGTTATTCCAGCGTCTGAGTCCATACCGGTCAGTCCGGCAGTCAGCACTGTACCACTCACAACCTCTCCAGTATTAAAAGCACTGCGTGAATGTCTGGAACGTGGTGAAATTCATCTGAAATATCAACAGCTCTATGATAAAGAAGATACCAACCTCTATATGTATGAGGTGACTAGTGGTTTTATCTTTGAAAATAAATGGCAGGATATTTCTTCCTTGATGGAACTTAATGAAGATGATGAATTGTCTATTAAACTGGATCGTTGGATTCTGGTTGAATCAAGCAAGCAGTTGCACAACTTTATTACCCAGTATCCGGATGCCCGTTTAATCGTGAACCTGAACCGTGCGGTGCTATTTAAAGACCGTACTTTCCCTGAGTTTATTTCCAAACTAATTACCATTATTCGCAGTAAAGTCGAACATCCTTTGACCTTGCAGTTCTCTGAAGAAGATATCCTGATGAATCAGCAGGATGCGCAGAAATATCTACGTACTTTACGTGAACATGGCGCGCGGATTGCGATTCGTAACTTTGGTCACTCAATGTATAGTGAAACCCTGCTACGTGAGTTCGATATCAATGGTCTGAGCCTGGATAGCAAACTGACCAAGATGCTGAACAATGATGCTGAAATTGAACAGTTACAGGAAAAAATCACCACGTACAATGAAATCAAACCAGTGAATATCATGATTCGTGAACTGAATGACATGACCTTATTTGCGAATGCCTGGAACGTCGATGCCCGCTTTATTCAGGGTGATTATTTCCAGAAAAAACTGGATCATCTGATTGATGTACAAGACCACTAAGGTCTTGTACTCGCCTTTCAATCTAGAAACGTGAAATGATTTTCTAAATTGCAGGCACAAAAAAACGGGCATAAAGCCCGTTTTTTCATTTTGGGTATTAACGTTTAACAGAACGTGACATACCAGCAAAACGTTGTTTGAACTTGTCGATACGGCCGCCAGTGTCAACGTTCTTTTGCTTACCAGTGTAGAATGGGTGGCAAGCTGAGCATACGTCTAGGTAAAGAGTTTCTTTACCAACAGCTGAACGAGTTTCGATTACGTTACCACATGAACAAGTAGCAACTAGTTTTTCGTATTTTGGGTGAATATCGGCGCGCATCGTCGATTACTCCATTAAGATGAAAGAAGGTTTTGCTGTCATCGCAATTGATCACTCTCAAATATTGAGGAAGGGCCAGAATCAGGATTCAGGCAGATCAACACCACAACAGACCATTCTTTTGGCCCACCGAGACGGATACCGTCAGAGCTAAGCACAACAAGTTGGGCAGTATTATACGGCAAACAAATCCAATAAGCGAATTATTCTTCTGTATGTACCACCTGTTTGGCCCAGAGATTCGCAATCACGCCGCAGGCCATCAGCTGGATTTGATGGAAAATCATAATCGGTAAAACTATCATGCCAAGTGGCTGACCAATAAACAGAATCTGTGCCATCGGTACGCCACTAGCCAACGTTTTTTTAGAACCACAAAAGAACACCGTTTTCTGGTCAGCACGATTAAAGCCCAACCAGCGTGGGATAAATAATGACAATAGCATCACAATGGTCAATAAAACCGAACATGCCAGCAGCAGCAAGAGCAAAGTACTTAAGCTGACTTCACGCCAAAGTCCAGCCACCACCGCACTGCTAAATGCCCCATAAACCACCATCAGAATTGAGCCCTGATCGAATACCTTGACGATCTTGGGCATTTTCTGCATTTTTGGGAAAATCCACGGACGCAGTAACTGACCTAAAATAAAAGGCACCAATAACAGCAGTGTAATCTGTAGAATCGATGCCGTAGGATCAAAGTCATGCTGGGATTGTCCAAGGATAAAGAATGTGACCAGCATCGGGGTAATGAACATCCCAATAATATTGGAAAAAGAAGCACTACAGATCGCACCGGCAATATTTCCCTGAGCCACTGAGGTAAAGGCGATCGAAGACTGTACGGTTGATGGCAAGAAGCACATAAACAGGAATCCCCAATATAATTCCTGCCCCAGCATTGGCAATAGGATTGGCTTTGCCAGCAAGCCTAAAATTGGAAAGAGCGCAAAGGTCAAGGCAAAGACCAAAGTGTGTAATTTCCAGTGCATTAAGCCTTCAATTACGGCTTCACGAGAAAGCTTGGCACCATGCAGGAAAAACAGGATCGCAATGGCTGCTGTCGTGATCCAGCTAAAGACTTCAGCTGCCTGCCCTGACACTGGCAATACACTGGCCAGTAACACCATAACAAAGAGCAAGATCGTAAAGCGGTCCAATGCCAGCAGTTTAAGCATCTGATGTCCTTCCCTCAAAATTTTATTATTCGATAAAAAATACCCGGCTATCTTAACAGATGCCGGGTCCATGTTATGCATTCAGATTGAAGGAATATTTTCATCCATACATGAATACATTTCACATATATCGCTTTATAACACTTAGTTATTACGTGCGTTGTTGTCTTGCTGGATTAGCTCGATTTTATAGCCGTCTGGATCTTCCACAAATGCAATGACAGTGACACCACCTTTCATTGGGCCAGCTTCACGAACAACATTGCCACCACGTGCCTTGATTTCTTCACATGCTTTATAAGCATCATCTACCGCAATCGCAATATGACCGTAGCCATTGCCCAGGTCATAGCTTTCTGTATCCCAGTTATGGGTCAGTTCAAGCACAGTGTGATTTTCCTCATCGCCATAACCCACAAAAGCCAAGGTAAAACGACCTTCTTCATAATCACGCTTACGAAGTAAAGTCATACCAAGAACTTCAGTATAGAACTTGAGTGATTGTTCCAGATTGCCTACACGTAACATGGTATGCAGCATGCGCATATTAATCATCCTTATTTACAGATTGTTTTTGGTGTTCACCGAGCAATTTTGCCACCCAAACGACCAGAATCAGGATTGGAATCCCGATTAAAGTGGTCATCAGGAAGAAATTCGGATAACCGATATTGGTCACTATAGTACCCGAATATCCACCTAAAATCTTAGGAGTCAAGGTCATGAGTGAGCTAAAAATAGCATACTGAACAGCGGTAAAGGACACACTGGTCAGACTGGACAGGAAGGCAATAAAAGCAGCGCCTGCGAGACCTGCGGCCAGATTATCGACAATAATTGCAAAATATAGCCACCATGAACTATACGGTTTAATCACCTTACCTTGAATTTCAACATTCTCGCCTGTTCCAATTGTAATCGGCTGAATATCAATATCCATCGGATTGGCCTGAGTCTGCGACAAGTCCACAGCATATGAATGCTGCTGGGTCACTATTGGCTGCTCCTGCTGCATTAAGCTTGCATTGATTCGCTTCACAGGTGCAGTAATCAGTTTCTCGGCAGGAATAGCAGCACTAAAGACACGCTCTTCATCCAGCTTGGCATCGAATTTATCGCCATTCAGCTCTAATACAATTTTTTGCTCTGCAGTTAAATCCGGCCCTAGATACTGACCGCGAACCACGATGCTATTCTCCTGCTCATTGGCACTGATCAGGTTATCTGTGGTAACAGGCAGAAGCTGTAATTGTGCTGCTTGCGAAGCATTCTGTTGCAGATAAGGCAGGTTGACTTGTACTGCATCTGCCGGATGATTCAGATAATGTGCACGAACCTGAATCTGTTCGGCCTCTTTAAAAGCAGTAGTGGGCACATTCAGTTTCCAGTAACCGACTTCATCTGTATCTGCCTGAAAGGTTTGCTGGCCTACCTGAACTTCGACCTGTCCCAGCTTTTCACCAGACTTCACCAAGCCAATAAAAATCAGATTGGTTGAACAGGCCAAAATCGCGCCTACAAACATCAGTTTCATGATGTTCATTTTCTGAGCCAGCAAGCCACCTAAAAAACCGCCAAGCAGGGAGAAAATTACCCCATACACTTTCACAGCTTCAGCAATCTGTTCCTTGCTAAAATTCAGATCCTGATAGAACACATTGGAAATCACACCGGCAATAATATCGGAGACCCTATAAAAACCGATCAGCAATAACAACACCAAAGCCAGTTTTAAACCATAGCGATCAAAGAAATCTGCTACGGGATTGACCCAGGTTTCGAATGCCATTTGCTTATTCACAGCACCCATTTTGACCAGAATCGTACCCACACCGAAAGCGACAGCACCTGAACCGATAAAGCGTAAAGCCTCAAAACAGAACAAGGCAAAAGTATCCTGAATTGCCCACTGTGCAGTGATACTAGATACCAAGTCACCGGAATAGACATAGCTCAGAACAAAGCTGATAACTGCCACAAAAAACACGCCGACGAGACGGAAATAATCACTGCGCTGATAATCTTTACGTGCCCGATCCACTTGAGGCTCACGGATGACCAGTGTGGTAATAATCCCGACCAGCATAACCGCTGCCATCGCCAGATAAGTCCATTTCCAGGCATCATAGATATAGTTGCCTTTGGCTGTACCTAAATACGCCGCCAGAAACAGAGCTCCAGCCCCAGCCACAATCATCCCGATCCGGTAACCCGCGTTATAGGTGGAAGCCAGTACGGTCTGCATCTGGGTTTCGGCCAGCTCGATACGGTAAGCATCAATGACAATATCCTGTGTTGCCGCCGAGAACCCTAGCAGTACTGCACCCAATGCCATCTGCTGTAAATGTGCCTGCCCCAATGCCGGATCTGAAAAAGCCATAATTGAAATCGCAGTTACAATCAGGATCTGGGCAATCAATAGCCAGGCTCTTCGTCTACCCAAAGCTTTAGTCAAAAATGGGACAGGTAATTCATCGATGAGTGGCGCCCAGACGAACTTGAATGAATAGCCAAGGGCAGCCCAGCTGAAAAAGGTCACGGCACTTTTACTGATTCCGGCTTCACCAAGCCATAAAGACAAACTGGAAAAGATCAAAAGAATCGGGACACCAGCTGAAAATCCGAGAAACAGCATGATCAGGGCACGTCGATCCAGAAATGCTGTAAATGCGGATTTCCAACCCGTCGTTTGTGTTGTCATTGCCTTGTTATTTTCCACGAAAACCAATTGCTGCTATTCAATCCTTTAATAACGTATCTTTCAACAAAATTTATATATTTCTCGCATGCCCGATTTTTTATTTTGTGGCAAAACTGACATGTTGGCTTGAATTTTTCAAGTAAATCTGTATACCTTAAACCTTATCCACGTCATATTTCGTTTTGGACTTTCAACAGTGACTCAGAGACTCGATCAAATTCATTCTTCAATTTCAAGTAATACAACTATATCTCAACAAAACATCAGCTCCGACCTACTTATCTCAGCCTTTGAACAAAGCGAAATTACACCAACCCTTGAAAAGACATGCCTGAAACCGGTACAACTGACGCGTATTGCCGATCCGGATAAAATCCCGGCATCGACCAAACGAATCAAGCCTTTAAATAATTTTTTAGGCCAGGACCGTGCCCGTGCTTCGGTTGAAGCCGGTATTGCCCTGCCATATTCAGGCTATAACATCTTTGCGGTGGGTACAGCAGGACTCGGCAAACGCACCATGGTGAAGCGTTTGCTGCAGCAACATGCCAAAACCATGCAAACGCCTAATGACTGGGTTTATGTCAATAATTTTCAGAATCCTCGTCAGCCTATCGCACTGGAATTCCCAGCCGGTCAGGGACCCAAGTTTCAGACGATGCTGCATCAAAGCTGGCAATCCATTCTAAAACAGCTGGAGCGCCGTTTTACTGCGGAAAGCTATCATAACCGGATTGAAATGATTCGCCAGGAAACGGGTGATGAACAGCAACTCGCCTTGATCGAACTAACCCGTGAAGGTGAAGAACTCGATCTGAAACTGATTTCCCGCAATGATGAGCATTGTTTTGTGCCAATTCATCTGAAAGATGACAAAGTACAGGAAATGTCTCAGGAAGATTTGAATGCTTTAAGCAATAAAGATCGTGCTGAAATCGCGTCAAACATGCGTTACATGGACAAGAAACTGGAACGCCTGGGACTTCATTTGGGTGACCTGGAAGATGATGCGCGTGACCGTGTTCAAGTATTGAACCGTGATATCGCTAAACAGGTAGTCATGCCACGCGTTGAGCAGATGCTGACTAAATTCAAGCATGTCGAAGGTCTGGAACAATATCTGAAGCAATATGCTGAAGACATTATTAATAATGTTGAAATTGTACTGGAACAGGAAGAAGACGATTTTACCCCTGCCCAGTTTAGCCGCGTACCAGCGCGCTTCCAGGCCAATGTGATCGTCACCCATAAGCCAAATAGCGGTGCACCCGTTATTTTTGAAGATTTCCCGACGCATTACAATCTATTGGGTCATGTGGAACAGTTGACCCAAAATGGTACGATTACTACAGATTTCACCTTGATCCGTCCCGGCTCCTTGCATAATGCCAATGGCGGTTTCCTGATGCTTGAAGCTGAACAACTATTGGAACAGCCTTATGCATGGCAAGGTCTGAAACGTGCCTTGAAATCTGGGCATCTCAAGCTTTCATCTTTAGAGCATATGCTGACTCTCACCGGTAGCATTTCCATTGAACCAGCTTCTATTCCGCTGAATATCAAAGTGGTGCTGCTGGCAGAGCCAGAAATTTATTATGAAATTCTGGAACTTGAACCAGAACTAGGCAGTATCTTTAAAATCCGTGCTGATTTTACCGATACCTTGCAACGTAATGATGAAAATGAGCAAGCCTATATGCAGCTCATTGCTGACTATGTGCAATCAGATAAATTATTACCATTTGACCGTTCTGCATTATCTGCCCTGCTGACCGACTCAAGTCGTCAGGCTGAAGATCAGAGTTCCCTGTCACTACATGCATTAACGCTGGGCGACCTGATTCGTGAAGCACATCATCATGCATTCGAAGCGGGTGATAAGATGGTGTCAGAAAAGCATATCAATACCGCACTGGATCATCGTAAATATCGCTTAGGCTATTTACGTGAGCTATTCTGGCAAGATCTGACCCGTGGCACTCAACTGATTGAAACTCGCGGTCATCGTCTAGGCCAAATCAATGCGCTGTCTGTGATTCATTATGCAGATGTTGAATTTGGTCTACCTTCACGCTTAACTGCTTCTGTATATCAAGGTGGCGGTGATATTCTGGATATCGAACGTAGTGTAGAACTTGGCGGTTCTTTGCATGCTAAGGGCGTGCTATTGATGGCCTCCTTTCTAAAAGCCCATTTTGGTCGTGAACAGACCCTGCACTTCTCTGCCGCTTTAGCTTTCGAACAAAGCTATGGTCAGGTGGATGGTGACAGCGCGACAGTTGCTGAACTTTCAGCGCTGATTTCTGCGATTAGTCAGTTACCGATCGACCAGTCCTGGGCGATTACCGGTTCTATGAACCAGCTTGGTCAAGTACAACCGATTGGTGGTGTCAATGCGAAGATTGAAGGTTTCTTCGATGCCTGTAAGTTGCAAGGCCTGACAGGTAAGCAGGGTGTGATTATTCCACGACAAAATATGCAGCATCTGATGTTACGTAAAGATGTCATTGCTGCAGTCGAAGATGGTCAATTCCATATTCATGCCATTGATAATATCGCGCAGGCTTTGGAAATCCTGATGGCACGTCCGGTCGGGACTATGGACAAGAAAGGCCGTTATAGCAAAAACTCGATCTTTGCTGCTGTGATGGAACAACTCGAATACTGGCAAGCCATTGAAGATGGTGCCGAGTTTGAGGAAGAACCTAAGAAAAAGAAAAAAAAGAAGAAAAAGAAAAAAGATAAGGCGCCTATAAAGGAAGTTCTGACCGATCCAGATACCTTAGCTGAGGCCTTGGTTGCTGAATCAAAAGAACTAGAAAAATCTGAGGGTCAGCAGGCAGAAGATTAATTCTGCCCCCTGCCTCACTATTCACCCATAAAAAAAGCGCTTCTCTCGGAAGCGCTTTTTCACATCTATCAGTTTAATCCAAGGATTAAGCTTCAGGTGCTGGACTGTATTGCTCTACTAAAGGCTGTAATTCACCTTTTTGGAACATTTCGAGCATGATGTCACTACCACCGATCAATTCACCATTGATCCAAAGTTGTGGGAATGTCGGCCAGTTCGCAATTTGTGGCAGAGTTGCACGAATATCCGGGTTTTCCAGAATATTAACATAAGCAAATGGACGACCAATTTGACTGAGTGCTTCTACCGCACGTGCAGAAAAACCACATTGTGGAAATTGTGGTGTGCCTTTCATATAAAGAAGTACTGCGTGCTTGGCAATTTGGTCACGAATTAACGCTTCGGTATCGCGTGCTTGTTCAGTCATTGATAAATCCTCAACTAATCTGTCTCGCATTATACCCAAAACAGAGAAAAACAGTACGTCTAAAGTAATAAATCCATTTTTATTTACAATTACCCTTTAAATCTGACCAAGTTTTTGCTTATATAAGTTTTTCTTTCCACCTAACAGTAAAGAGTTAGTCATGAACAATATTACCCTCGCTCCGGTACAAACTGATCAACCTTCACATTTGATGCCAGTCTTTGGTCGTCAACCGATCAGCTTTGTCCGAGGACGAGGTGCATATCTTTATACCGAAGATGGTACAGAGTATTTAGATGCCTTAACTGGGATCGCCGTTTGCGGTTTGGGTCATGCTCATCCAGTGATTGCTGAAGCAATTGCGGAACAAGCTGCAACCCTGATTCATACCAGCAACCTTTTTGAAGTGCCTTGGCAAACTGCTGCTGCACAGAAACTGGCTGAAGTCGCTGGCATGGAAGAAGTTTTCTTCTCCAACAGTGGTGCAGAATCGAACGAAGGCGCTATTAAAATTGCGCGTAAATTCGGTCATATGCAAGGTATTGCGTCACCAAAAATTATTGTAGCTGACAAATCTTTCCATGGCCGTACGCTGGCAACCCTATCTGCAACGGGTAACAAAAAAGTTCAACAAGGCTTTGGTCCATTGGTTGAAGGTTTTATTCGTGTACCTTTTGGTGATATTGAAGCCATTGAAGAAGCTGCAATTAACCATCCGGATATCGTGGCTATTCTGGTTGAACCGATTCAGGGTGAAGGTGGTGTCAACACTGCACCGCAAGGCTTTAGCTACCTAGAAGAAATCCGTCAGATCTGTAATCAGCACAACTGGTTAATGATGCTGGATGAAGTACAAACAGGTAATGGCCGTACCGGTAAATATTTTGCTTATCAGCACACCAATATTGTGCCGGATGTACTGACCACAGCTAAAGGTCTGGGCAATGGCTTCCCGATTGGTGCCGTGATGACTCAAGGTCGTGGTGTCGGTGTTTTGACTGCGGGTAACCACGGTTCGACTTATAGCGGTACTGCATTGGGTTCACGCGTGGTTTATACCATTATCGATATTATGCAAAAAGAGAATATCGTGGCCAATGCCGCTGAAAAAGGTGCATATATTGTTGAGCAGTTACGTAACCAGCTTGCAGATCATCAAGTGACTGTACGCGGTTTCGGTCTGATGATCGGGATTGAGTTGCCTAAAGACTGCGGTGAGCTGGTGGATATTGCACGCGATGAATACAAAACCATTATCAACGTGACTGCAGGTAATGTCGTTCGTCTGTTGCCTACCCTGAACATTACTCAGGAACAGGCCGATCAACTGATCGAACGTTTAGTGAAAATGATCAAGGCTTATCTTGCTTAAATCTATCTTGAACAACAAAAAAGCCGCTTTAAAGCGGCTTTTTTGTTTATAGGGAATTTATGATGCGACTTGTAACAAACGTCCACCAGAGATCTGGCTAAAATATTGTTTCAATGCCTCCAGACAGCGCAGCACTTTAGTCGGTTGCTGTTCTCGATTAGGCATAACTGCATAAAGGGTGACTGGCGGAAGTTTCCATTCAGGCAAGACTTCAATCAGTGAACCATTTAATAAATCTTTTTTAACATCAAGATATAAAATCTTAGCAACCCCATTGCCTTGCAGGCACATGGCTTTTGCAACCAGGCTGTTATTGGTACTAAAGCGTGAGCTCAGTTCAAATTCAACCTTTTCTGCACTATGCACATGCTGAAAACTGAAATTCTGATGATTTTTAATATGCGTTAAAGGCAAAACATCATGATGTTTCAGGTCTTCAGGACGCGAGATAATGGCGGTCTGGTTAATATAGCTTGGCGCAGCAACAAGAATCTGTTCAATCTGCATTAATGGCACAACCTGAAGGTTGTGATCATCATCGTTCTGGTCAAATCGCAGGGCAATATCAATACGCCCTTCCAACAAATCAACCTCATGATTGTTTGTTTCCAGGTGGACTGTCAGGCCACGGTGTGCGGACATCCAGTGAGAAAGTGCAGGAATCACATGATTCGCACACACTTCCGGTAAGGATACAATACGAAGTTCACCAACAAGATCATCACGTAACTCGTTAATGCGAACCTTTCCACGCTCAGCAGCAGACAACATTTCCTGGCAGCTGTGAAAAAAAGCTTGTCCCGCTTCGGTCAGACTTAATTTTCTCGTAGAACGATTTAGAAGTACAACTTCCATATCCTGTTCTAAAGAGCGAATTTGTTGACTCACGGCGCTGGTTGTAATCCCTAGCTCACGTGCAGCACCGCTAAACGAGTTCTTTTCCACAACACAAGCAAAGACACCCATTGCTCGAAGTTGATCTAACATAAATTCCCCTCTAAACTTATGAGATGCTTCATTTTTTGATAAAAGCAACTCATTGTATTATACGGTGAAATTTACGTTTTGCATTATTTATTTAATTATTTGGTAAAACTGCTGTTGGATTAATCGGTTTTCCGTCTAAGCGAACCTGAAACTCAAGCATAGTACGGGTTGTACCAGTCGCCCCCATCTCGGCAATTTTTTGACCAGCCGTTACATTTTGGCCACTTTTCACGCTTAATTTACTGTTATGCGCATAAGCGGTGATATAGCCATTAATATGTTTAACTAATACCAGATTACCATATTCCTTCAGGCCATCTGCTGCATATACCACCTGCCCATCTGCTGCAGCAAAGACCGGATCTCCGACATTACCGCCATAACGGGTACCTTTGATATTTGCAGCCAGATCATAGTTTTGTAATACCGGACCATTTGATGGCTTGACCCAACGTAATCCCGCTGCTGTCGATACTGGGGTAATCGGTGCAGAAGTAGTGGTGGCAGGTTTTGGCGTAGTCTTAACAGTCGTTGGAGCTGGAGTGGTTGGCGCTGGAATCGCAATCGTTTGACGCTGAATCGGGGCAGCTTGGGTAACAGGTTGAGTCGCTGTAGTACGGCGAGCAGTAGTGTTATTTTTCAGGCGAATCGACTGACCCACATAAATACGATACGGCGGAGCAATATCATTCATCTCTGCCACACTGATATAGCTCAGACCATAACGTGCTGCAATGCCACTCAAAGTATCCCCAGAGCGTACCGTATAGAAGTCAGGCGCTGCGGCATAGCGCGTCATATTATTGACCTGAGGTTTAGTGGCACAACCAGTAATAATCATTATGGAAACAACCACAGTGGACAAAACCAGAGTTTTGATGAAGCTGGATGGTGAAGCATGAATGAAGTATTTCGGTGACACCAAGGACATTATCTTCCTCTCTAACATCTATACGGTTGCAAAAACCCAGTAAGATTAGCAAAGTTTTACTACAATATACTTGTAAGCTTTCATTTTTCACAAACTTATAACATTCATTAGATTTTATTTAGAATCTGGGCTTGCAAAGTGTGAAGTGTGTCATAGTTTGTGGCATCCATCTGAATTGGCGTCACGCTTACATAGCCATTGGCAATTGCAAAAAAGTCTGACTCGATTTCAGTTCCTTTATGTTTTGGCATTGCGACTGCTTCACCCGATAGCCCAATCCAGTAAACCTGACGACCACGTGGATCTACATGACTGGTAATCGGCTTGGACTGGCTACGGCGTCCCTGAAAGGTCACTTTAGTTCCTTTCAGCTCAGCCACATCAGGAATATTCACATTAAAAATATGACGCTCAGGCAAAGTCGGCAAACCTGCCGCAATAAAATCATGTACCCATTGCGCTGCAATGCGATAATCTTCTGGTAAGGTATAAGATCGAACGTTTTGCCCACATAGAGAAACTGCTAATGCAGGTTGTTTGGCCAGACGGCCTTCAAATGCAGCCCCCACCGTACCCGAGTACAGCACATCATCTCCCAGATTGGCACCACTGTTAATGCCGCTGACCACCAGATCGAATTCAACATCAAATAAGCCGTTCATGGCCAGATAGACACAGTCAGCCGGCGTGCCATTAACCGCCCATACATCGGGAGAAATCTGGATCGGTCTTAATGGTCGGTCTAAAGTCAGTGCACTGGAAAATCCGCTACGTTCACTTTCTGGAGCTACCACCACAACACGTCCTAAAGGCCTCAAGGCCTGCGCCAGTGCCTGTATACCTGGTGCAAAAACGCCATCATCATTGGAAATTAATATATTCACTGCAAAATCTCGTTGAGCTAAAAAATGACTCGCTAGGACATTTCATTGTATTAGTTCAGGAATTATATATATTTGTAGCACGATATCCATTAATACATATGGCTTAAGATGATGAAAAAATTCTCTCTTTGGGGTACTTTGGCTTTAAGTTTGGCAACTTTTGTTTCTCCTGCAGTTATTGCCAATGATTTGACAGCTGAAGAAAATGACATGATCGTGAAAGAAGATGTCGCATCTGCACAGGTAATGATTGAAGTATGCCCGGGCATTATTGGTCAGAATGCAAAATTCGATACAACGATTCAGCAGCTGATTCAATCTTATCTAAAAGAATACTCAGACAAATCGATGACCTATCAAAAACTTCAGGCAGACAGTGAATACAAGACTGTGCTTGAAGAAGCACGTCAAGGTGCAAAACAGACTGCAAAAGACGAACAAAAAACAGCGTGTGAAGACGTTTTAGCCTATCAGGAATAAGGTCTTTCTCACTGAAATGAGACGATGCCAGCATCGTCTTTTTTCTCTTACACATTTCTTCATAATTCTACAGCTTCACTACATTTCCCCTCTTTTCAATTTTGAAAATATCTTTAAGCTAACAAATTATTGTTCTACATGTAATTTTTGAGTTTTTTGATGAAACATACATTAATTAAAAGTTTAAGTTTATCTGTTGTTGCTGGTATGACACTTTGGGGAAGCTCGGTTTATGCAGCAAATGAAAATATTGAAGTCACCCCGAGCCAAGAAATCACCAAGCAAGAATTAGCTGCAATTTATGTCCTTTCTGAAATTTGCCCAAGCATGGTCAAAGACAAAGCAAAATTCAATCAGGGTTATAACCAGCTGGTGACTGAATATTTGCCCGGCCAAAAAAATCCGGTTGAGCGCCTGAACCAGATGGTAAAACAGTCAGATTTCCGTAACATTCTGGCCGAAGCACAGAGTGATGCCAAAAAGGCTGGCAAGAAAAAGAATCAGGCCATTTGCAATGAGTTGGTGAGCTACAGTAAATAATCCACTTTTTGCGTGATTGCTTACAATACTTTTGAAATAACCCCGGGTTTCCCATAGAAGTCAGCCTAGCTTTGTCCTAAAATGCTAGGCTCTTCGTGCTTACATCAAGATATTGGAACCCACTAGAAATGACCCAAAAAACTGCCCTTGCTGCATTATTATTAATTCCTAGTTTTAGCTTTGCAGCAACTGTCTTATCTGCACCACCAGAATTGAATAATAAATCTTATGTGCTAATGGACTACGAGACAGGGCAAATTCTCGCATCAAAAAATGAAAATGAAAAATTAGCCCCTGCTTCAATGACCAAGATGATGACCAGTTACATCATCGAGCAGAAGTTATTAAGTGGTGAGCTGACTGAAGATGAACAGGTTCGCATGAATGAATCTGCATGGTGCCGTGGTAGCAGTGCAGAATCATGTATGTATGTGCCTTTAAATGGTACGGCGACTGCACTAGAAATGTTGCGCGGGATTATTATCCAGTCTGGTAACGATGCATCTAAGGCGATGGCTGAACATATTGCAGGGAACGAGGGTACCTTTGCACATATGATGAACCAAGAAGCGAAACGGATTGGCATGACCAATACCAGCTTCATCAACTCGACTGGTATGCCAGCTGAAGGCCATTATTCGACTGCGAAAGATATGGCAACTTTGGCTCAGCACATCATCAAAGACAGTTCAAAATACTATCCAATCTACTCTGAAAAAGAGTTTACTTTTAACGGGATTAAGCAAGGCAACCGTAATGCCCTGCTCTATACTGATCCAAGTGTAGATGGTTTGAAAACTGGTCATACTGATGAAGCCGGTTACTGCTTAACGACCTCTTCAAAACGCGGTCCGACTCGTCTGATTTCAGTGATTTTTGGTGCACCAACCATGAATGAACGTGCATCACAAACACGTGAACTTCTGGCTTGGGGTTATGCGAACTTTGAAACCAAAAATGTTCAACCCGCTAAACAGGTTCTAGCCAAGTCTAAAGTCTGGTTTGGTAAGGAAAATGAAGTTCAGATCGGACTTGCAGAAAACTTTAACGTGACTATGCCTAAAGGTCAGGCCAATGCCATCAAGACTCAATTGGTCGTTCAGCCTAAACTGACTGCGCCTTTACAACCAGGTCAAGTCGTAGGTAAATATGTGGCGACTTTAAACGGCAAAGTGATTGCTGAGAAACCACTTGTTGCACTGAAAGCAGTTGAAGAAGCTGGTTTCTTTGCCCGCATGCTGGATCATATCAAACAATTCTTTAGTAACCTGTTCTAATATTTATTATCAATATTAGATCTTACTAAAGCCAAAGCACACATTCATCGAATGTGTGCTTTTTTATTTTATATAGGACTTACGCACTATTATTTAAAGATTCTCTGTGGTAGCAGATGATTTTTATCGAGAATAAAGTCATCAATGAAGCTTTTGATAATTGGTCTAAATAATTTCTTCTGCCAACGATAT